>ONFW01000128.1 GCA_900317215.1 uncultured Eubacteriales bacterium
CACTAAAGAAATGCTGCCCGAGCAGACATACTATATTATCCTCGGCGGCACATATGCTATTGTATCCTTTACTACGATCATTCAGGGTCTGACGATGAAGCCCGTCTACAGCAGAATCAACCGTTCGGTATTGAAAGCAAGCAGAAAATAATATCTGTCAGCACAAGCTCATAACTGACTGTCCTCCGGTAATGCGGCGGACAGTTTTTTCTTATGCTTTCTGATGATGACGAAAAAACAAGCTATTATTTATTTCCGCTATTTACAAAATCCAAAAAATCGTTATAATAGTATGTATAGAAAGAATAGATAATTGGGGAGGCAGCCCCTTTAGATGTTGGAAAGAGGTAGGAACATGAAAAAACCCGGGTTTATTATTACCGAAACAATTTTTACCCTTGTGCTTGCTGCATCAGTAGCTGCAGTTGCCGTTCTTGCAGTCGATCTTAATACAAATCAGTTCGGTCTTGACAAATACAATCCCTTTGTTCAAAGCTCCGAAACCGAAAGCAAGGACAATAACGGAGAGCGGGATAAACAATCTTCGGCTCAGGAACAGGAGGATATCTCAGTTCAGGAAAACAGCAAGGAGCAGAGCAGCGCTCAGCCCTCAGCTCAGGTTAACGAAAGTGAATCGGCAGAACCGTCTGAGGAGGCCTCACAGACTCAGCCCTCCAAGGAAGACTCCGCCGCAGAGAGCAGTAGCGAAAGCAGTGCAGAAAGCAGTGCCGAAGCAAGCGAGGATGAAAGCGGAGAGATAAAGCTGCGAACAGAACCTAAGGATCTTAAAAACGACGACGCCAAGCTCACCGAGCTTCTGACAAGATACGGGTATACCTCCGATTTTCTCAATGGCTCAAAGGTCGTTGTTGTCGATACCACTGCTGCGAACGACAGAACAAAGTCCTTGGTCTATTGTCTTGAAAGATCAGCAGATACAGGATATTGGTGGAACATTGCGGGCGACGGGAAGCCGATATGCACGGAAGCATACATAGGCTCTGACGGCTCAGATTTTGACGCCTATGCAGATTCAAAAACCACTCCCGGAGGAATCCTGTCATTGAGAGAAGGCTTCTATATCGGGGAAAAACCGCAGACAGATTATGATATGTTTGAGATAACCGATAAAACCTATTGGGTGACCGACCCCGAGTCTGAGTATTATAATACCAGAGTCGAGGGTACTGACGAGAAGGACTGGAGCAAGGCTGACCACATGATAACCTCTGACAAGAGCTATAAGTACGGCATTGTCATAGGATATAATACCGAAGACCCCGACAGCAGCAAGGCGGCTGCCGTATTCATGCAGTGCGGCAGCGCGGCAACCGAGGGCAGCATTGCCGTTCCCGAGGATATCATGAAGCTGATACTTGAATGGCTCGATGCAGACACCAGGGCAGAGATATTTATTACAGTATAAGATCATTTAATCAGAGCCGTGTTCTTTCCGCAGGCGGACAGACACTGCTCTTGCTTTGAGGTTATTATATGGGAAGCTTGTTTGACATAATAATGTATATTCTGTTTTTTGCCGGACTTATCATGTCCTTATCCGCATGGCTGAGCGACATCAGGTTTGGCAACAAAGGCTTTGTTTGGTATTATTATATTCCTGCTGCCGTCCTCTCCCTCGCTTTCGGACTGGCCGCCCCGCATATTTTTGTATGGTGGCTCTATGAGATATCTGTCGGTTCTTCTGCAATGGGCTGGGTAATCATTATATGCTTCCCGCTGCTTGTACTCGGCAGCTTGCTCGGACTGTTCTTTGCCTTTTTCAGAAAAGAGAAGTTCAGCAGCCTTTTTTTCTGGAGTCTGGCGCTCACCTGTCTTTTCGGGCTTTCCTTTGTTATTCTCAGCCTTTCCGGTTTTTGAGATTTTCATAAGGTAATAATATACAGCCCTTTTCTCCCGAAACTGCTTCCGAATAGTAAATAACAAATCACCTTTTCAGCTCACAAAAAGAGGGACCGACAAACTGCCGGTCCCATTTTTGTTGGAATTTATTTGAGTACCATTACGCTGTGAGCGGGCATTGTAAGCTCCTGTCCGTCAAGCTTGATCGTCTCGTCATACTCCGCCGAATCAGCGTAGTCAGACTTGCAATGAGCAAGAAGATATCCTCTCACCTCGCTTACCTTCATCGCATCCTCAGGAATTTTTACCTTTGCCTGCTTTTCACCGAGATTGAAGATAACGAGCACGCTTGAGCCATTGTATGTGCAAACATAGCCTGCTGCAGCGTCAGTGTCAAAGGTCACAGTCTTCAACTCGCCCCTTGCGATCTCGGGATTCTGGTTTCTCAGCGCTATGACCCTCTTGTAGAAATTAAGCAGAGAGTCCTTATCCTTTTGCGCCGTCTCAACGGAGATAGTAGGCTCGTCCTCCATCTTAGTGCCGTCCGGTATCTTCTTGACATAACCCTTATCATCATCGAGCGACCAGATCATACCCCTTCTTCTGTCGGGATCTCTCTCATAGCCCTCCATTTCGATCTCTTCGCCGTAATATATAAACGGACTTCCGGGGGCTATCATATACATTGCAGCCGCAAGCCTCATCTTTGTTTTATTCATAAGAAATGCAACTGATCTGTTCGTATCATGGTTAGAAAGGAATTTGGCGTCTATCGCGTCGGGATTTTTATTCTTTATCTGATCCTGCCAAGTGGATACATACTCAACATAGGATTTTGCATCCTCAGCATTCACATAAAGATTCACCTTGCCGGATACACCCTCCGTGCCAAAGTTAAAGAAGCTGTCTAAACCTGACTTGTAGTAGTCAACTATTGTTGCGGCTGAGTCCCAGCACTCGCCTACCATATAAACATCGGGCTTAACAGTCTTTGCATAATCATAGAGCCACTTGAGATCCTCTATTGAGCCGTCGTGGTCGTGCGTACCCTTAACACCGCTTTCTCCGCTCTCAAACCACATTACTGCATCAAGTCTGAAGCCGTCAACGCCCATATCGAGCCAATACTTCATGACCTTTTCAAGCTCAGCCCTTAACTCGGGATTCTTGAGGTTGAGATCGGGCATTGATGAGACAAAGTCACTCTCATAGTACCAATCTCCTACACCGGAATGTGTCCAGCCGTCTACGTTTTTATTCTCCTCAAAATGATAATACTGAGCATAGCCGTCCGTTTTGCCTTCCTTAAGCTCTTCGATAGCCTTGAGGAACCATTCGTTTTTATTTGAGGAATGGTTTACAACAAGGTCGATAATAACATTGATACTGCGTTTATGAGCCTCGTCGAGTAGCTTTTTGAAATCATCGTTAGTGCCGAAAAGCTCATCAACGGTGTAATAATCCGCAACATCGTATTTATGGTAGGAGGGCGACTTCATGATAGGAGTTAGCCAGATACCGTCTATTCCGAGATCATCAGTTGTTTTGGGGTCGCCGTCATTGAGATAATCCAGCTTTTCCGTAATGCCGTTGATATCTCCCTTTCCGTTGCCGTCGGAGTCATAGAACGAATACGGAAAGATCTCATAGAAAGTCCTGTATTTATCCGTAGAATAAGTGTAATCCACCGTGGTAAAGCCGCCGTCCTCAGCTATATTCGATGCGTAGGCTCCTGATGACGCCTTTCCGCTGTCAGACGCTCCGCTTACTGAAGCGCCCGAGCTGCCCGAGCTGCCCGAATTACAGCCGCACAGCATTGTTGATGCTATTATACAAGCTGCCAGAAGTGCGGAACCGATCCTGTATTTTGACATAAAACACTCTCCTTTTATGTAATAATAAAGCAGGGAGCGATTGCCCCCTGCTTATGAGCTTCAGATCAACCCTTAACAGCGCCGCCTGTTACGCCGCCAACATAGAATCTCTGCATTACAATGAAAAGAATTGTAATCGGGATAGCTATAAGAACAGCGCCTGCGCAGAAGGTGGTGAAGTAACTGTTGATGTTTGCCGGAGTGAGCAAATTGTAAAGACCGACTGCAACAGTAAAGTTATCAGTATTCGTCTTCATAAAGTAGCTTACAAAGATGTAGTCTGCCCACGGCCCGAGGAAGGTCGTAAGAGCGGTATAGACTATGATAGGCTTTGAAAGCGGAAGTATGATTACCCAGAATATCCTGTTACTCGTTGCACCGTCTATTCGTGCAGCCTCATCAAGAGATCGTGGGATCGTATCAAAGAAGCCCTTGGCGACCTGATACCCCAGGCCTGCACCCGCCGAATAAACGATAACAAGCGCGAAAAGCTGTCCCTCAAGGTGGAAGAGCTCCATGATGCTGTAGGTAGCAGCCATGGACATAAAGCCGGGGAACATTCCGAGGATAAGACCAAGGTTGAGGAGCTTTCTGCGGCTCTTAAAACGAAGTCTTGAAAGCGTATAGCTGACCATGAGGATAAACAGTGTGGAAATGACGCAGGAGAGCACCGCAACTAAGAAGGTATTGGTGATCCATTTTGCATAGGGAACACGTTCATCTGTAAACAGCGTCTTGTAGTGGTCAAGCGTAAAGCCCTGAGGGAAAAGATGCGAGGATACACGGTCAACTGTGTTGAAGGACTGCAGAACGAGCCATACGATCGGGAATATCCAGATAAGCACCATGACCGTAAGAATGATATATACGATTATGTTCGTCATCCTTCTCTTTGCGGCATAGCCCGAACGCATCTCAGGAGATTTTGATGATTTATCAAGCTTAACAGATTTTGTATTGTTCATGAGAATTCCTCCTCATTCTTTGATGCTTTAGACATATTGAATGTGATGAGCGAACCGACAGCACAAACAATAAACACAAGTATACCGATAACCGCCGCAAGCTTGAAATCACTGCGCTCAGCAGTCAACTTGTAAAGCCATGTAACAAGAAGATCTGTCTTACCTGCACCGTTTGAATACTTTGTCGGATCCTCAGGTCCGCCGCCTGTAAGGAAGTAGATAACATTGAAGTTATTGATATTTCCGACAAACGTGGTAATGAGGTAGGGTGTTGTAACAAAGAATATATAGGGGAAGGTGATCTTTGTGAACTGCTGAACTGCATTCGCACCGTCGATACGAGCACTCTCGTAGAGATCCTCCGGGATATTCATGAGAAGACCCGAGGTAATGAGCATTGTAAACGGGATACCTACCCACATATTTACAACGATGACCGTGACATTCGCCCATTCCGTAAGGAAGGGGAAGTTGGTTCCCATTGCGCTGTTGATAGCGCCGTTTGTATCCAGAAGAAGTCTCATAACAAGCAGGGTAACAAACTGAGGAATAGCAGCCGTAAGAACGAACATGGTTCTCCAGAAGCCCTTGAACTTAATACCCTTCTTATTGATCATAAGGGCAACTATAATGCCCAGGATATAGTTTGTGAAGGTTGCGAAGAACGCCCAGATCAGCGTCCAGAGGAGGATCCGTCCGAAGGTTGCAGACTTCTTTGCATCTGAATAGAATACATCCGCAAAGTTTTTCAGACCGACCCACTGGTAAAGCTTCAAAGGCGACTGGTGGTTTTCATCGTAGTTGGTAAATGCTATGAACACCGTAAAGATGATCGGCAATATAGTAAAGATAGTGAGGAGTATTACCGGGAGAGTAAGAAGCGTGATGTGGAATCTGTCATCGAGAAATGTCTTCATCTCGTCGATAAAGCCGATAGGCTTCTTATCCTGTTCACGAAGCAGCTGAGTTGCATAAGCTGACTTTGTGTTGGCAATATATATCGCTAAAAATGCGATCGTTACGATGATCGTGAAAATAAAGAACAGAATGATCTGGCTCGAGTCATCTGCAGTAGCTGCGTTTACAACAGATTCGCCGTGCAGAGTTCTCTGAATTACAGATACCTCTTTACCGACTGCGCCTGTTCCGTATTTATACCAGCCGGTAAACGGATCGGGCTTGGAGTCGAGCAGAACGAGCTTGCTGGTATAGATCCTTGAAATATAATGGGACCCGAAGAAGATCATAAACATTATGTATCCGACCTCTGTTGCGAGGAAGATCAGACCCTTTACGATCTGACCGTGGAGGATATTTCCCGAGCCCATTATGATATATGACAGCTTTGTACCCACATCGCCCTTAGCAAAACGAGAACCGTAGTTCTTGAAGAAGCGGCCGATGCCTAAGAAAAATTTCTTGAAAAAGTATCCTATTGCCTTAAAGAAGTTAACAATAGCTCTCGGGATACCTGTAAAGAAGCTTTTCAATTTGTAGATAAAGCGCTGTCCTTTGGTCATCTGGACATAGTCAAGATAATCCATTCATATACAACTCCTTTTTGTCTACTTTTTCAGCTTAGAAATATAAACGGTCGGATCATATCCGACCGTTTATACTGAATTAGCCGGTTCGGGGCATAGGCTTATTCAAAATAAGCTTCCCCTTATAAACTGTTTTACAGGGCTTATGCCTTCATGTTAGCCTCAATACCCTGAAGCTGCTCCATGAGCTCTTCATCAGTTCTCTGACCGTGCTTATCAACAGCCTTGCCGCCGACATCGCCGACGCCTGCGCCCCAGTATACGCTGCCAACGCTTGTACCCTGAGCATGTGCAAAGGGCTTCTGATCCTCAAGAGCCTTGAATGCAGGATCCTTCTTTATTTCAGGATCTTCGCCGAGAGCCTTATTTGTGGGGAGAAGACCTCTTGTCTCATATCTTGCCTTCTGAGAATCCTCAGATGAGAAGAAGTATGCAAGTGTCTGTGCGCTGAAGGGATACTCTGAATATACGCTTACGCCGAGGAGCTTATATCCGCCGAATGACTCGAGCTGCTTGTATTCGCCGTCCATGAGTACCTTCGGGAGCTTTGCAGCGCCTACGTTATCTACGCCTATAGCCTTCTTGATAGCAGGTCCGCACCATGTGCCGATTACTGCAGCAGCAAGAGTGCCTTCGTCAAAGCCCTGAGCAACGAATGCATTGCCGCCCATTGCTCCGGGATTGCCTACAAAGCCCTGATCCTGGCTCTCTGCGATATGGCACATTGCTCTTGCAGCAGCAAGTCCCTTCTCATTTGCGAGCTTAGCTGTCTGCTTGCCGTTTTCAAACTTGATCTCACAGCCTGCTGTGAAGAAGAAGCCGGTTGTATACCACGGGCCGCCGAGCTCGAGATATACGTTCTTGCCATTCTCTTTAGCAACCTTGATCATCTCGTCCATATTGTCGAGAACTGATTCATCAGTGTATACTCTCTTGTCATAATAGAGGAAGTATCCGTTATCGGAGGTCTTCGGGTATGCCTTGAGCTCGTTGTTAAGTGTGCTTACTTCGAGGCTGTCAGCAGTGTTTTCGTCTTTAACATTTCCTTCATAGTAAAGAGCAACAGATGCGATAGCTCCGTTCTTTGAGAGTGATGAAAGCTGATCGTCCGGGAACGAGAATACGTCAGCAGCCTTCTTCGGGTTCTCGATAACTGCTGTACCGGCCTTGTCCTCGCCCTTCTCGGAGAAGCCGATCTTTAACTCATATCTGCTGTCACCAAACAAAGTTTTGAATTCTTCTGCTCTTGACTTCTCAAAATCCATATCATCACTGGAGCACCATACCTTGAGGACTATTCTTCCGTCCTTAGCCTCGGAAGCCATTGTGTCCTTGATGTACTTGACGACCTCAGGAGCCTTGAGGTCTATCTTTTCTACCTTTGTTTCGATAGGAGTGCTGGTCTGTACAGGAGCCGGAACAGGCTCTTCCCCGCCGCCATTACAGCCTGCAAGAGCTGTTACTGCGAGCGCAGATGTGAGAAGAAGTGCGACCGCTTTTTTGGTTTTTCTTGCCATAATAATGACCCTCTTTCTTATAAATTCTTTGCACGCAACCGTGCGCCTGGCGTACAAACGCTGATCGTCGGTTTTTTGCACCACAAAACAAAGCGTTACTCCGCCGCTATAATAATAATAGCACAGCACAGAGCCGATTTCAACGCTATTTCAGCATTTTTATCATAATTCATAAATATCATCTTAATATTTTGTCAATTCAATCATCGTATATTCCTCATTTTGTTTGCATCGTATATTTTACAGCCGTATTTATGTGCAAATACACCATAATCATTTTGTGCAAAATAGCCATGGTTATTTTATTGTTTTTTTAGATATTTTTTTATTCTCATGATCATCCGTCTTTATTGTTCGGATGCAGAATAATAAAGCATAATTCAACATTTATCTCTGTCAAAATACACAAAGTATACATGCTTCGTTTTTTCTGTCTATTGAATAATTATTCACAGTCATTTTTGTGCAAAAATTTTAAAATTATATTTCAAGATCCCCTTATTTATGCCTTGTCAGCGTGAATGCGATCATTATGCTTTTATACTGTTTCCGAACAGAAACTTTACTCTCCGTATAATTTCCCCGTCATATCACAAGCCGCAGCAGCCCCATTATCACCATTACTATTCCCGCGCTTATTCCGAAAACCGACGCCTTCACCCTTGTACACAGGCTGAGTCTTTTCGCAAAGCCCTCCCCGATAAAAAGAAACATCATCTGGAACACTCCGCAAAAAACCGGCATCAGCGCACTCAAAGCTCCGCTCATTCCCGAGCTCAGTCCTGCCGCAAAGGCGTCCGCCGAAAGAGCAAGACCTATCACTGCCGCTTCTCCCCGCTCTATCCTACGTGAGCTGTCCGCATCACAGGAGGAAACGTCCGCTATGATCTCAGCAGACCTGGCGACGATACTGCCCGCCGCTTTTTTCCCTTTTGCTTTCCTTTCACCCCTCAAGGAGCCCGCACCCATGTATATTCCCAGCATACAGAGAAGAGCGGCGCCTATACATTTTGCTCCTGTTTCTGAAATAACATAGCAGAGCAGGCTTCCGGCAAACACCGAAACGCTCGTTATCACTGTAGAGATCAAGAGAATTATAAGCCTTGCACAGACCGGTATCCTGACACTGTTGAATCCGCATGAGGCTCCGACATTGAATGCGTCTATACTCAGAGCTGCCGAAAGCAGCATTATTCCCGCAAATTCCATTTTTCTACCCCCGATAATACATACTGTTACATATTATGCAAAAGAGTCTCAAAAGGAAAATTCATACATCTGCAATGGTATAAATATAATTTGATAATGTCATGGGAAAATCTGTCTTACGGGAGAGTGGAAAAATGGAATGGCACAGTATGAGCAGCCCTATATGTGCAAAATCGCTGAAAACAGATATTCACAAGGGGCTTAGCACAGCGGAGGCAAAGAAAAGACTTGCTGCCGACGGAAAAAATACTCTTGAGCGACGCAAACGAAAAAGCATTGCAGCAAGGTTTTTTTCACAGCTTGCGGACCTGACTGTTCTGATACTTCTTGCAGCCTCGGGCATATCCTTTATTACAGCCGTTCTCGGAGACGGCAACTACACCGAACCCGTAATGATACTGATAATAGTCATACTCAATGCAGTTGTCGGCACAGTACAGGAATGCAGAGCCGAAGGCGCGATAGAGGCTTTGAAAAAGCTGTCATCACCACATTCAAGGGTAATAAGGGACGGAAAGGAGCAGACCGTCCCCTCGGAGGAGATCGTCAGGGGAGATATTCTCTGCATTGCAGACGGCGATCTGATATGCGCCGATGCAAGGCTTTGCAGCAGCGTTTCTCTCAGCGTTGAGGAAGCCTCTCTCACAGGAGAGAGCGTTCCCTCGGAAAAGGACCACGAGCTTATTCTCAGCATGGACGCTCCTCTCGCAGACAGATCAAACATGGTATATTCCTCAACTGTCGTATCCGAAGGTCACGCAACAGCTATCGTCACCGAAACGGGAATGGATACCCGTGTCGGAAGGATCGCCGAGCTTATCAACACCGAGGAAGCTCCAAAAACTCCGCTGCAGAAAAGCCTTGCAAAGACCGGCAGGCTACTCGGCATTTCAGCACTTTGCATCTGCGCCGTGATCTTTATCCTCGGACTGACGCAGAATATCCCTCCTCTTGAAATGTTTATGATAGCCATAAGCCTTGCCGTTGCCGCTATTCCCGAGGGACTGCCTGCAGTTGTCACTATCGTTCTCGCCCTTGGAGTAAGAAAAATGGCCCTGCACCGGGCTATCGTCCGCAGCCTGCCTGCAGTTGAAACACTCGGCAGCACAACCGTCATCTGCTCAGATAAAACAGGTACTCTTACCCAGAACAAAATGACCGTAGCTCAGCTTACCGACGCCGAAGGTTATATAACCGCTCATTCATCGTCCGGCTCACATCTTCTCTCCCTTGC
The DNA here is from genome assembly GCA_900317215.1 of uncultured Eubacteriales bacterium. Classification (GTDB taxonomy): domain Bacteria; phylum Bacillota; class Clostridia; order Oscillospirales; family Acutalibacteraceae; genus UBA1213. The sequence goes on from ONFW01000128.1 coordinate 10,204, forward strand.
CGCCCTCTGCTGCAGCGGCACTGTGGAAAAAACCTCCTCCGGATTCATCGCCTCCGGCTCTCCAACGGAAAAGGGCATACTTCTTGCCGCCGCTTCTGCAGGCCAGATAAGCTGCGAGCTTGAAAAGAAATATAAAAGAATAAGGGAGCTTCCCTTCAACTCAAAACGAAAAAGAATGGTCACGGTACATTCTCTGCAGACAGGCGGCTTTCGGGTGATAGTTAAGGGCGCTCCCGATGTGCTTCTCCCTCTGTGCAGCGAGATCAGGACACACAGCGGTACAAGTCCGCTGAAGCCGGCGTCTGCACAAAGGATAGTCTCTCTCAATGACAGACTTGCAGGCGAGGCAATGAGGGTGATCGCCGTGGCATATAAGGACTGCCGCTCGTCTCCCGCAGATAATGAGCTTGAAAAGGGACTTATATTCTGCGGTCTTATCGGGCTGACAGACCCTCCGAGGCCTCAGGCAAAGCCGGCCGTTGAGCGCTGCAAAAAAGCAGGCATAAGACCCGTGATGATTACGGGCGACCATGCCACAACGGCGCTTGCAGTTGCAAAGGAGCTCGGAATATGTACTGACAGCCAAAGAGCCATGACAGGCAACGAACTGGATAAGCTGAGTGACAGTGAGCTTGAACAGCGCATCGGCTCATGCGATGTCTTTGCAAGGGTATCACCTGAGCACAAGGTGAGGATAGTCAAAGCCTTCCAGCGAAGGGGAGAGGTTGCTGCAATGACAGGCGACGGCGTCAACGATGCTCCTGCCCTTCGCTGCGCAGATATCGGCTGTGCTATGGGCATGAGCGGCACCGATGCAGCAAAGGGAGCCGCAGATATGGTTCTGACCGACGATAACTTTTCAACTATAGTTGAAGCTGTCGAACAGGGCAGAGGGATCTTTGCAAATATAAAAAAGACCGTTCATTTTCTTCTTTCCTGCAATATCGGAGAGATCCTCACCGTGCTGTGCGCCTTTCTGATGAGACTTCCCGCACCGTTGCTCGCAATGCAGCTTTTATGGGTCAACCTTGTTACTGACTCCCTGCCTGCGCTCGCTCTCGGAGCAGAACCCCCCGAAAAGGATATCATGGAAAAGGCTCCGCATCATAAAAGCGGAAGTATTTTCTCCCGTTCCATGGTAAGGAACATTATTGTCGAGGGTTGCTTTATCGGTGCGATCTCCTTTTTAGCCTTTACTATAGGGCGCATATTCTTTGACTGCGGGCAGGAGCCTGTAATTGGCAGAACAATGACCTTTGCCGTGCTGAGTCTGAGCCAGCTTGTTCACTCCTTTAACCTGAAAAGTGAGCATTCTGTTTTCCGCACAGGCATTGGCGGCAATGTAAAGCTGACAGGCGCCTTTGTTGTCGGCTGTATAATGCAGATATCCGTTATCTCTATTCCTTTTCTTGCTCAGATCTTCGGAGCCGCTCCTCTGTCTCCCCTGCAATGGCTCATAACCCTCCTGCTTTCCATATCACCTCTTGTTTTATGCGAGCTGGAAAAGCTGTTCAAAAAGAATAAGACCCTGCTCAACGAACACAAGACCTTGCTTCCGTCATGATATTCTGTTATCCACGGCGGAAGCAACACAATAAAAAGGGACTGCCTCGTTTTTTCTAACGTGCAGTCCCTTATATTTCGATATTCGTTTTCAAAGCGTGCGCCTCAGACCTCCTGAGGCTCTGTTTCGGCATTTTCTGCGCTGCTGTGCGTTTCACCGTCCTTGCTCCTGTGAAGCCTTTCAAAGTAATAAACCACACCTGCGGCGACCAGTGCCGCAACAGAAACAGCTCTGAATATCCAGCCATAGGTACCGTAAAGCATATCAACACCTGCAAGCTGATCTGTAAGCCACCATATACCCGCAAAAATAAAATACGCGGAAAGCACATAAACCATTTTGCTTTCCTTTCTGAATTTTGTCATCAATACAACAGCCATGATAAACCACAGCCCCGAATAGACATAACCCATATATCTGCCCCTTTTCAGTTTTTCTTCTTGTTTATGATCTTGTCCTTGATCTTTCCGTTGATGTTTTCGTTAGATTCAAAGAGGATCCTGAATATAAAATACGCACCCAAAAGAATAAGACCGATATAGTGGATCACCATTGTAGCCGTGCTGTCAGGCCATATCTGCCTGACGATATAGTCCACAAGAAGCCATATTCCCTCAAACAAGAATATCAACGCCACAGGTCTGTAGAATTTGAACACTCTCATCTTTGGTGTGTACATCATTGTTGCAACGGCAAGACATACCGCAGCGGATATTACTGCAAGCAGCATTACAAAGCACTCCTCTCCTATCGTCTAAAAACATTATACTTTGGAAATCCTCAAATTGCAAGCTTTGAGCGCAAACAATACGACTTCTTTACAATATTGTAGTATTTGGAGCTGATAACCGTATTTCAAAAAAACAACGGACACCAAAGGATGTCCGCTGAATTCTTTGTAATGCAAGCCGCTTACAGCAGTTATTACCATGTTGTAGCTATATCAAGCTGATAAGGATTGTTGTAGATAAACCCGCCTGTATCGCAAACGATACCTGCGCCGAGGGATGTGGGAACTATAGAGCCTCTCGGTCTGATGCCGAAGTCTGCAGCAACCATGATGTAGCTGCCGAGCATCTTACAGCCGTCGTCTCTTACCCAATAGGGATACTCGCTCTCACTGTAGCCCATGCCTCTCATAACGCTTACAATGCCGTCCATAGGAAGGTTGTAGTATGTTTCAAGACCTGAAGGACCGTAGTAGATGCCGCTCATATTTGTAAGGTGACCGTCGCCGGGATAGGTGTAGTCATAAGAAATGGTTTCATGCTCTTTTGTTCCCTTAAGTACAACCGCATCGACCGGCTCTTTTGTGACCTCGTTCTTGATCTCCTCTTCAGAAACAAGCTCGCCGTTTACATATTTTTCCTTAGTCACGATCATGCGCTGACCGTTAGAGCCCTCTACCTCTGTTTCTGTTTCATCTGTATAGAGCTCATCGCTGTCTTTATATACGGTGTCATAGCTGATGCTCTGATAATCCGTAACTGTCTTATACTCAACTCTCTTGATCTCGACCTCAAGACCGGCCTGAACGCTCTTGTTGACATCAACATTAACGATATCGTTATCAGCGAGCTCAACTCCGAGGAAATCAAGCGCACCCTTTATTGTGCCTGCAGGAACATACTTTGTGATCTTCTCTCCTCTTACGTCAACTGTGATCTCATAGCGTGAGAGCTTGACCTCTGTATCTGAGCCTGTAGACTCAAGAGCCTCTGCAAGAGAGCGGCTTTCATTATTGCTGAGCGTCATGCCTGCTGAAAGCATTGCATCGGCAACTGACGCCTCGTTGAGGGCGCTCGTCTCATTCTTCTCTTCATTATCAACGTCAAAAGCTCTGATAACCGAGATATTCACACCCTTCTTGTCATCATCGGTGCGAACAAGCTTGTCATTCTCGCCGAGCTCGATGCCAGTTCTTGAAAGAACAGACTGCGTATCGGGAGTGATCGTATTTATTTTAATTGTCTCATTGCCGTCTGTAACCGTAACAGTTCTTGAAAGAGAACCGACTGAAACTGCTGCTGTCAGGCACACGCCGCCTAATACTGCTATTGTAACTGCTTTCTTGAAGCCTGCACTATGTGTTTTCTTCTGGTTTTTCATAATATTATCTCCTTACATTCCTTGCCGTAAAAGCTTTGTAACCTTTTGTTTTCGGCTGGTGTTTTTCAGTTGACATCGATATTATAACCTATTGCTTCGTTATTGTCAAAAAAAATCAGTGCAACTTTTTGTGCACAACTAACAAAGAGCTGACAAAAAACGACCAATATGGTGCAATTGGATTGCACTTTTAAGGCCAATTTCTCGCCATTGTCGAAATTTACGCATTTTTTTATGTGCAATTCGCAAAAACATGATTACAAATTTGTAACAAAACCGTATTATTTTCGATTTATGCGGCGTATTATTAACAACAATATTATAAAACCCGCTTATTATGCGGTACACATCAATTTTTATGTTGTGAAGTTTCTACTCAGTGTTTTAGCGGTTTTTCGGCTTCTATGATATTTTTCATCACATTAATCCGATAATCAAGCCATTATTCGTCACATATTTTTGTACAAGAGGCTTATTTACTGCATTTGCAGCCCTTGCAGGATCCGCATTTGCAAAAATAAAAAAAATCCCCCGAGGAAAGCCTTCGCCTTCCCCGGGGAAATGCTCTTTGTAACAAATCTGTTTTAATTAGGATCCGCATTAAGCGTCATCAAGAGCCTTCCTGAAGCAGTCTACCACATACTGAGCCTCTTCGTCCGTCATAGCGGAATAAAGAGGGAGAGTTATCTCGTTCTTGTACATATCATAGGCGTTCGGATAGTCGTTGATATCATAGCCCATATTCTTATAAGCCGTAAACATCGGAAGAGGCTTATAATGTACGTTTGCTGCAACACCCATAGCCGCAAGCTTATCTATGACACTGTTGCGGTAATCCTCCTCCTGCCAGATGAGCTTTGTCAGATAGAGATGTCCGCTCGATGCAAGCTTTTCCTTGTCAGAATAGTGCTGAAGTACAGAGACTCCGCAATCAGAAAGCTCCCTGTTGTAAAACTCTATCAGCTTTCTTCTTCTTTTAAGCATCGAAGGAAATCTTCTGAGCTGGGCAAGACCTATCGATGCCATAATATCGGTCATGTTGCATTTGAAGAACGGACCCGCTATATCATACTCCCACGAACCGAGCTGTGTTTTTGAGAGAGCGTCCTTTGTCTGCCCATGAAGGGTAAGGAGCATGAATCTTCTGTAAAGCTCATCACTGTCTATATCAGGATGCTTTTTCCACGTTATCGCTCCGCCCTCACCTGTTGTCAGATTTTTGACCGCATGGAAGGAAAAGGCCGTCAGATCGGCAAGAGCTCCTGTTTTCTGAAAGCCCCTCCTCGCACCGAAGGAATGTGCGGCGTCGGCAAGAACTATCACCCTGCCATAGATCTCCTGCATGGGACTGTTGGAAATGAAAACATTCCTCTTGGAATTTACCGCCTCAAATATCCTGTCGTAGTCGCAGGGAACACCGCCGACATCTACAGGGATAACGACCTTGGTGTGAGAATTGATAAGATAAGGCAGCCTGTCATAATCCATTTGTATACTGTGAGGGGCGCAGTCTATCATTACAGGCTTTGCTCCTACATGACACACAACGCTTGCCGTCGCCGTATATGTATAAGCAGGAACTATTACCTCATCGCCTTTTTTGACGCCGAGCATTCTCAGCGTCATCTCAAGCGCAGAGGTACAGGAATCCAGACAAACCGTCCTGTCACTCATACAATAGGACGTGATCTCCTTTTCAAACCTTTTGGTCTTCGGCCCTGTCGTTATCCAGCCGCTTCTCAAGGTGTCAGCGACCTCATTGATTTCCTCGTCTCCGATATCCGGCGGCGAAAACGGTATTTTCATCATGATATTCCCTCCTGTACGTTATATATGATTTCAGGATCAAAGCCTGTTCTGCAGCCTTGCGGCCATCAGTGTATTCTTCATCAGCATGGCTATCGTCATCGGTCCCACTCCTCCGGGAACAGGTGTGATATAGGAAGCCTTCGGCTCAACCTCGTCAAAATCGACGTCTCCGCAGAGCTTGCCGTTCTCGTCACGGTTTATACCGACGTCAAGCACGACCGCACCCTCCTTAACCATATCAGCCTTTACGAATTTTGCCTTTCCTACAGCCGCAACGAGGATATCGGCATTTGCACATATCTCCCTGAGATTCTTTGTTCTGCTGTGGCAGATCGTAACAGTTCCGTTCTCATGCAGCAGAAGCATAGCCATAGGCTTTCCTACTATATTGCTTCTGCCTATCACAACGCAGTTTTTTCCGGATGCGTCTATGCCCGCATAATGCATAAGCTCCATTACGCCTGCGGGCGTGCAGGGCAGAAAATGATAGTCTCCGATCATTATTCTTCCCACATTTGACGGATGAAATGCATCAACGTCCTTCATTGGTGAAATAGCGTTGATAACAGCCTTCTCGTCAAGATGCTCAGGCAGCGGAAGCTGGCAGAGAATACCGTTGATATCAGCTCTGCCATTCAGCCTTTCAATAAGCGACAGAAGCTCCTCCTGTGATGTCTCTGCAGGCAGAGCATATTCCTCCGAGACAAAGCCAACATCCGCGCAGGCCTTCTTTTTATTGTTTACATATACTCTTGAGGCAGGGTCATCGCCTACAATTATCACTGCAAGCCCGGGCGTAATCCCCCTTGCCTTAAGAAGTCCGCACTCCTCCCTGACCTGCTCCCTAACCTTTGCGGATACTTCCTTTCCGCTTATCAGCACTGCCATTTTATCCACTCCTCTTTATATTGTTTTTCAAGAGCGTCCATTCAGTTTTATAGCTTCCGTTTTTAACGCTCCCCGTTCTGTCCGAATTATATGCTCTTGTCCTCCACAGCGGCTTCTATGCCCTTGATGACGGAGAGGCAGAAATTCTCCGGATCAAGCTCAGATCTGAGTCTCTCGTTAACATCGTTTACTGTAAGGCCGGATATAAGGTTTATAGGCTCAAATATTTCTCTGCCCGTAAACTGAGAGTTTATAAGATCCGTAGCTATGGCGGAGGGGCTGTCCCAGCTTCTCGCTATCCTGCCGTAAGTGCAGTTTCTTGCGTTCTCAAAGTCCTCCTCGGAAATTCCCTTTTCGTGAAGCTCCACAACTGCTTTTTTTATTATCTCCGCCGCAAGCTTCGGCTCCCTCGATTCGCCGCTGAAGCTTATATAACGATAACCGGTTCCGTCGATATACTCCGCAGCAAAGCTTGAATTTATCAGCTTCTTGTCCAGCAGCTCACGATAAAGCTCAGAGCCCTCTCCCGCAAAGGCTTCAAGAAGTATTGCCGTGCAAAGGCTCTCCTTAGATGTGACATAGCCGCTTCCGCCGTCCTCCTTATAGCCCAGTGAAAAAAGCGGAACCGCTACGGGCAGGGTCTGTTCAATATAATCCTGCTTTACCTTATAAGGCTCCTCAGGCATCAGACTTTCGGTCACAGAGGGCTCATCCTTTGTCAGCTTGCTGTCGGCAACCGCAAGCACCTGCTCCGGCGTGATATTTCCGGCAACACAGAGCACCATATTATTAAGGTTATAGTAGCTGTTGTAGCAGTCATAAAGTATTTCGGGAGTGATCTGAGCTATCGTCTCCACCGTGCCTGCAATATCCTTATTGATAGAATGCTCACTGTACATTGCCTGCATAAGGTTTATATTTACCCTCCACTCAGGACTGTCATCGTACATCTTTATCTCCTGCCCTATGATCCCCTGCTCCTTGGCCACTGTTTCGGGGGTAAAGTACGGCGAACGGACAAGGTCGAAGAGTATCCCGAGGGATTCGTCAAATCTTTCCGTGCAGGAGAAAAGATAGCAGGTAACGTCAAATGATGTGTACGCATTTGCCGAAGCGCCCGTTCTGGCATACTGACTGAAGGCATCTCCTTCCTCGCTTTCAAAGAGCTTATGCTCAAGATAATGCGCTGTTCCGTCCGGAACTGTTATTTTCCTTCCATTATTGATAAAGGACGAGTTTATCGAGCCGAAGCGTGTGCCTATCACGGCATAAGCCGATCTGAACCCCTCCTTTGGGCAGATCAGTATCCTCAGTCCTGAGGAATGCTTTACGGAATAGTATTTCTCACCCAAGCGCTCGTTGGTGATCTCAGTAAGTCCCATTGTAATATTCTTCCTTTCCTCAATTTCCCACAAGTGAAAATACTGTGTCAAGCTTAATGCACGAGGCAAGCTCTAATATCTCGTTACGGGTAATGCTTTCCGCTATCTCAGCGGATTCCTGCGGCGAAGCAGGCGACTCACGCAAGGCTCTCGCCGCATAGTAGCTGTCCATGGCTCCCAGACTGTCAAGAGATGAGATATAGGCGTTCTTCAACAGCAGCTTTGCATGTATCAGCTCATCATCGGTAAGATCGCCGCTTTTAAGCAGCTCCACCTGTTCGGTAACAGCCTTTTCCGTCTTTTCTATTTTATCGGTCTCCACGCCGCTGTCTATCAGAAGTATGCCCTTTTCATTATCAGCCATGCTTGCACAGTAATAACAAAGGCTCTGTTTTTCTCTTACATTAAGAAACAGCTTTGACGTAGGCGCTCCGCCAAGTATTACTGACATGAGGGAATTGGCAACGCACTCCCTGTTGCTTTCGGGATATTTGCAGCGATATCCCATTACAAGCTTTGACTGTGATATCTCATCGGTCTCTGCCGCCCTTTTGACCTCTGATACATTGGATACGATCGCTGTAGCTCCCTTTATCCTTCTCGGTTTACCGGCAAAACGACTCTCCATTTTTTCATATACACCCTGCGGATCTCCGCCGCCGAGCTTCATCACAGAGACAGCCGCATTATCAAGTAGTCTTTTCCATGCTGAAACAAGGTCGTCCTGCGTTATCGCAAGCACCTCCTCCCTTCCGCCGTACCTGTTCACGGAATAAAGCTCATCCCTGCACATTATCTCTATGCAGCGCTTTATAGCAAAGCCTCTCTTATCGTTAAACTCTGAATCTATCTGCTCAAGTATCTGTCTGCGCTCCTGCTCAACGTCCTCCTCATCGAAGCAGCCGTTCACAAGCTTCGGCTCAAACAGGATAGAACAAAGCAGCTCTGCAAGCTCTGACGATACAGACTCACCCTTAAGGGCATATCTGTCATCAAGTCCGGAGGCAAGCAGGGATATGACCTGAAAATCCCCAACCTTTCTTATTGCGGGGAACAGCGCTGCGCCGTAAAGCTCATTGAGCCTTCTGTACAGTGAAGTAAAATCGGGATATTTTTTGCAGGAGCGAGTGAGAACACAGGCAAGCAAAGCGTTTTCTGCAGCGGTTTTCCTGCTAAGCGGCGTTATGAGCTTAATATTCAGCCTGCCGGCCTTAAATCTGTTATCCTGAATAGTATCGAAGGTAACTCCCTCACAAATCTGTTTTCTTACAAGATCAGACATCAAAACATCTCCATTCCTTTCTTTTCCTTCTGTCAAGCCGTTTAATAGAAACAGCTATACTATTATATTATACCACAATGGTTTTGATTTTAAAAGACCATATCTATATAAGAAAAAGCTCTTTTTTTTAAAAAACCGGTAATTAATTATTTTGGAAGCAAAATTATTGACAATAAAAGTATTGAAAAAATATCGCTGCTGTGTTAAAATATCTGTGTATATTTTACAGTATGCAAAATCGAACAATAAAAACAAAGGGGAATTCCTATGAAAAAAATTATGACGGCACTCACCTGTGCCGCTGTGCTTGCTTCAAGTATACCGCTGACCGTTTCGGCAGAGACGGATTACAGGGGC
>ONFW01000020.1 GCA_900317215.1 uncultured Eubacteriales bacterium
ATCGTTTATTTCTGCCAGTGTCATCTGTCTGTTCATGATTAAATTATATCATATTTTCGATAACTTTTCAATTGTGCGGTGTTGCCTTAGATTCCTTATACAAACCGCTGAGCCCAGCCGTAGTGTCTATCCTTATTGGAGGCGACTGGGCAACAGTATGAAGCTTCTCTGTTTCTGATTTATTGATATTAAGAACAGCATTGACCGGCTCAGAAACAGACATATCCTTGTAATCAAAGGTCTGCTTTATTGTGGTATACTCAAACTGCACATCGCCCTGCTCGGCAGCAGACAGCTCAAGGCGGTTATAAATGACAATATCATCTCCACGTTCTGTATAGACAAAATCGTTATCGAGGTCATCTTCAGGAACTTCTTTTTCCTCGGGATAGGCTATTTCAAAGGAATCCGCCCAGTTACCGTCACGATCCTTCAATATATGCTTGGGAATGATTATCTCCACCGAGCCTGCAGGCAATTCACCTGTGCCTGAAAAATGATAGTCGATCTGATATTTGAACCTGTGTCCGCTAACAGGTGAATTGGGCGTCCAGACATATTCAGGCTCAGCTACTGTTCCGAGATTATCCGCTCCGGAGATCATATTCACTATAAAGCGCTGAATGACCTGTGTTTCAGTCTCAGTGACTTCAGGCTCCTCTGCATTTACAACAACAGAAAATGCGGGGATAAACATAGAAACACAAATCATGAATATGACCGCAAGGGAAACTGACCTTTTAAAAGCTTTTCGACATCCTGTTATTTTCTTCACTCTCCGATCCTTGAACTAAAATATATCTCCTTCTCTGACAGTCTTTTATCTATAAACAGTTCACAAATCAGGCTGCAGAATAAGAAGTATACTTTGCCATTTTCAATCATGATATAATAGTAACATTTCATCAATTAAAGTACAATGATTCATATAATAATTATGCAAACTGTATTATTGTATACAACAAAGAATGTGCAGTTGCACAAGGAGATTATTTCACAATCTTTGTATAATGTTAATAATTATTACAAATTTTTTCAATTATTTTTTGTTTATAGTGATTAGGTTTCGTTAATAATGTGAATAATTATGTTTTATTATTAGCAGAAAAATATTAATGTGACTCAGGTTCGTTCACGTCTATTCACAACAAGAGTGTTATTGCACAATTGTCACATTTATAATTATCTCCGTTTTAACGCTTCCCTGTGGTATCCCTGTGGTATCATGTTATTTTGTGTTTGACAATTGTCTGCTTAAGAGTTATAATAGATGCACGGACAAATCTATCAAAAAAAAATAAAATGGAGGTATCTCTATAATGCAAAAGAAAAATATTAAAGGCTATATTGCTCTGTTCCTTGGTCTGGCTTCCATTGTCCTCATTCTCGTAGCTTGCTTTGTTCCGATGACAAAGCTGACAGGCTTCGGCTTGGGCGGCAAGGTGTCCTTTTACGGCACGGCTAATGTTATAATGATAGTGGGTGCGATCGTTTGCGCTATAGCCGCTATTGTTCTTGGCGCTATGTCCCAAAAGGATGCAGACAAAAAGGGTCCGAGAAAATCGGGCGTCGTCATCGGTATCCTTTGCACGATCATCGGTATTCTCGCCTCTCTTATTATCGGTTTATTCTCAACCATGACCGAGTTCATAAACAACGAGGGACAAAGCGGAGTGATCGCTGATTTGATCAAGGATAACAAAGATGTAAAAAAAGCTATGGATGATGCTATCAAGGCTTTGCAGAAGGGCGCTGATGTTGAAGAGACCGGATTGCCCGGATACAACGAAAGCGAAGAAAGCTCCAGTGCTGCTTCTGAGGGATCATCTGATAAAACAGAAGCCTCAACGAATTCCGCCGGATAACAATGACCAACCCCTGTATGCTCAGATAATACAGGGGTTTTCCTTATTCAGAATACTGTAACGGTTTTTTTACCCTGCCTCAACAAAACTAATTAAGGAATTCAGTAATAAAGCCTGTTAAAGGCTCCTTACAAAAACAAAAAACAAGGGAGATCGGAAATGGAATTGATTCAAAGCTTTTCAGTAGACCACATGCGCATTGTTCCCGGTATTTTTACAAGCAGAACCGACCACCTGGGAGACTATACAGTCACTACCTATGACATAAGACTTAAAAGACCAAACAGAGAGCCGGTGATCGATGCTGCGGCAATGCATTCTCTTGAGCATATTATTGCAACCTGTCTTCGCAATGACCCCGATTGGAAGGACGAGGTCATTTACTGGGGACCTATGGGCTGTCTTACAGGCTTTTATCTGATATTAAAGGGCAGCCGCGCTCCACAGGAGCTTTATGAGCTGATACTGAAAGTATTCAAGGCGGTAGAAGACGTACAGGAGGTTCCCGGCACTGCTCCTCAGAATTGCGGCTGCTTCCGTATGCACAACCTTGAAATGGCAAAATGGTATGCCGCTGAGTTCGCAGCTTATCTTGAAGCAAACGCGGGAAACAGCGATATCTTTGAATATCCAAGGACAGAACGGCTTATAACGGAGGACGGAAGGAATTTCTACGATTCGTGAGCCTGAGTCCTGTTTATGATCGCCTTCGGCCGTCTCAGCAAACAAACGCCTTCTCACACAAAAAAGCAGGCTGCCACCGTTCATCAGTGCCAGTCTGCTTTTATTATGCCTGTCAAAAAAAATATAGTTGTAAAGAATAGATAAGAATGATATAATAGATTTTATAAAAACATGTTTGATTCAGGAGGTTATTATTCATGAGACCCGATATCAAATCAGAAAAGACGTCCGAAGACTATCTTGAAGCTATGCTTATGATAAAGAAAAGCAAGGGATACATCAGATCAATTGATGTAGCCCGTCATCTGGGCATCACAAAGCCCAGCGTGACCTACACCACAAAGCGCCTAAAGGAAAAGGGCTACATAACAATGGATAATGATAACTATATTACTATAACGGAAAAGGGCTTGGAAATAGCAGAAAAAATATTTGCCAGACACAAGACCCTCACCGATCTTTTTGTGCGTCTCGGCGTTCCGGAGGATATAGCCGAAAAGGACGCCTGCAAGATCGAGCACGATATCAGTCCGGAGACCTTTGATGCTCTTTGCAGGCATCTCCAGACATATGGTCAAAGCTGAACCAAGACCGGAGCCCGCCCGACATTTTCTGTCCGGCGGGCTTTTTTTAGCTGTGTAAAAGCTCACCTACGGAGCTTGAAAAAACACTTCCATAAAGCTGCTGCGTTTGATCTCGACATCAGCCCCTCTATATCTATCCCTGCGGGACAGATATTTCGGCAGGCAAGGGATCTTCCGCAACCGTCAAATATGAACTTTGCATATTGCTTTCTGAGAATATCCGCCGATGCGTCCTTCATCACTGCAAGAAGCCTTGACGAAGGCACCATAGCAGACATTCCGAAAAAGCCTTCTCCGGCAGAAAAATTGGGACAAACCTCAAGACAGCAGCCGCATTGAAGGCATCGGGAAGCCTCATACATTACGGAATTGCTCCTGTCATCTGCAAGCAGCTCTGATTCAGACCAGAGCTGCATTTTTTTCAGGTTTTCAAAAATGATCTGCCTGTCCGACATCAGATCGGCAACCAACGGAAATTTTCTGAGCGGCTCCAGAGTTAGCCTTCCGTTTTTATAATCCGACAGCCTTGCATCACAGGCAAGACACGGCTTGCCGTTTATCAGCATTGCACAGGCTCCGCATTTCTTTTGCAGACAGCTGCATTCCCATATCACCTTATCCGTTACATTGCCGTCAATATCGGAAAGCACCTCTCTCTCATTCAGCTCAGACAGAGCGGCTGCAACAGTTGTGGTTTCCGAGCATGCTTCGTACGCATAGGTCCTGAAGCAGCCTGATGTATCCTTATCCCTTTGACGCCATATTTTAAGAAGGTATTTCACCCGGCTCCACCTCTTTTTTCGGGAATATCACGAAAACTGATCTTTACTTCATTTCTGTCGAAGACAGCAACCGTCGTTTTGCGGTAATGCTCATCGTCCGTTTCGGGATAATCTGTTCTTGTATGCGCCCCTCGGCTCTCCCTTCTGTTCAAAGCAGAGAGCAGAACAGCCTGCCCAAGCCTCAGCCGGTTCCTTTGAAGCGTGCTGTCTTCTGCGCCTATAAGCTCTGGAATTTTATCTGCGGCAGCTTCAAGTTTTTTGCCACTGCGGAAAATACCGAGAGAATCCCGAAGCAGCTTTGCGGCTTCCTTTCTCACCCCGACAGGCTGCATGACCTCGTCTGGCGGAAGGCTCCCTGCCTCCTTCTCACCTGTGTTTTTTTCGCTTAGCTCTGATGCGGCTGATTCAGCGGCGACCTGTCCCCCAAACACAGCGCCGAGCATAGAATTGCCTCCAAGACGGTTTGCCCCGTGATACTGACAGGCACATTCACCTGCGGCGTATAGTCCTGCAATATTTGTGCGGTGATGCTCGTCAACATTAATCCCGCCCATAAAATAATGTATCCCGGGTGAGACCTCCACAGGATAGGTGGCAGGATCCCTCCTGAGATACCTGATACATTCCTCACGAAGATCTGAAAGCCTGTTTTTCCACACATAGTCTTCAAGCCCGGTCATATCAAGAAACACCTTTCCGCCGCAGCCTTTATCATTCCGGACAAGCTCTATTTCCCTTGATACAACATCTCTCGGACTGAGATCGCCAAGCACGGGATGTTTTTCCTGCATAAAATACCACGGCTTTCCGTTACGAAGAGCAAACAGCCGTCCTCCCTCCCCTCTTGCAGCCTCGCTGATGAGACATCTTTTTCCTGCTATCGGAAAGGTGGTGGGATGATACTGTATAAACTCAAGATCAGCAAGCTCTGCGCCGCTGACAAAGGCAAGTGCGGTGACGTCGCCGGTATTGACGGCTGAGCCTGTTGTCAGACCGGGAAAGAGACTGTTCATTCCTCCGCTCGCAAGAATAACAGAGCCTTTAAGCTCCGTTATGACCCTGCTGTGAAGATCAGCAACCTCTGCACCAAGACATTCTCCGTTTCTGATGCACAGAGAATGAAGCCTGTGATGAGAATACCTTTTAACAAGGCCCTCAGCCTCATAGCGTCTGACCGCATCTGTCAGGGCGGTCATCAGTATCTTGCCGGTGCTGCTTTTAGCGTAGGCTGTCCTCTTTTTCTTCTGTCCTCCGAAATTGCGAAGGACAGGTCTGTCGTTTTCCGTTCTGAGAGCGGCGCCGAGTGAAAGCAGCAGTCCTACTGTTTCCGGCGCTCTGCTGCAAAGAGCCCACACTGCATTCGGGTCGGCAAGATAGACTCCTCCCCTCATTGTGTCCTCATAATGATCGTACGGGGTATCATTCTCTCCCATAGTATCAAGAGCGGCGTTTATACCTCCCTCCGCCATAACCGACTGCGCTCTTTCAGACGGCATGGGAGAGATCAGTCTGCAAGGTATGCCCATTCGGGAAAGTGCAAGCGCAGCCGAAAGTCCGACAAGTCCCGCTCCTATAATATTCACGGAAGGGACTTTCCGGTGGTCAACTTTCATGTGACTGTCAGAATAAATGCCTTTCTTTTTCATAACTGAATGACCTCCGTGTCGTTTATGCAGGGAGACGTCAAGAGCCTGATTTCCTGCGCCGTTCTTCGTGTATTCCTGCACATGGCAGCAAAAGCGGTTGAAAGCTGAATTATCAAAGCAGCTTTTTAAGCATATCTCTCATTCCTGCCGCACTTTTTTCAAAAGCTGCCTTTTCAAAATCATCAAGACTGACGGCAGCTCTTGAAACAACTCCCTTTCTGCCGATAACAGACGGCAGCGAAAGAGAAGGTCTTATATTTCCCGCATCAAGTCCCATTGTACTGCTGACCGAAGCTGTGAAACATTCATCCTTCAGCACTGCTCTTATAATACGGCATGCACATACAGCAATACCGTAGTTTGTTCTTCCCTTTGCTTTTATAATGGCTGCACCCATTTTTTTAGTCTCATCAGATATTCTTTGTCTTACAGCCTCGTCCCATACAATACCATGGTCGGCGCAGTATACATCTGCAGCACTGCCGTCTACAGTAACTCCGCTCCATAGAGGTATCTGTGAATCGCCGTGCTCTCCTATGACAAAGCCTTCTATCCTTTCCGCACATTCAGACTGAGCAGCCTTATCCTCGGGAAAGACCGTGCGTGATATGCATCTTTTGAAGCGTGAGGAATCAAGCATACACCCTGTGCCGAAAATTGTACCCTCAGGAGCTTCAAGCAGCCTCTCCGCTCCTGCTGTAAGAATATCGACAGGGTTAGAGATCATCAAAATCGGACAGCCGTTATAGTACGGCGAAAGAGAAGCTGCAACGTCTCGTATAATTTTCATATTCTCGGCAGCAAGATCTGTCCGGCTCTCTCCAGGGAGCCTGCCTCTGCCGGCAGTCACAACGATGATACTGCTGTCACGGATATCACTGTAGTCTCCGGCATATAAAGCCGTATTAGCCATTCCTTCAACCCCATGGGCTATATCATCCGCCTCGCCGCGCGCCTTTTTTTCATCAACATCTATGAGCACTGTCTCATCTGCCGAATTATCAAGCATTAGAGAATATGCAACTGAAGCTCCTACAAAGCCTGCGCCGATTATTGATACCTTTTTGTTTTTCACATCGATACTCTCCCTTCGGTTTAAATTTTCTTCAAAACTCCCTTTTCCATTGAGAATACTCTGTCGGCATAAGGCAAAACCTCACTGTCATGCGTAACTATCAGAACAGAGGCGCCGTTTTTAGCCCGCTCCGAAAGAAGCTCCATAACAAGAGAGGTCGCTTCTCCGTCAAGATCCCCTGTAGGCTCGTCGGCGATAATAACCGCCGGATCATTAATCAGCGCTCTTGCAACCGACATTCTTCTCAGCTCTCCGCCTGAAAGCTCATTTGAATATATATTCCAAAGCTCAGCTATACCCGTTTTTTCAAGCAGTTCTTTTGCCTGATGCTTTTTCTCATCTGCTCTGCCGTACATGACAGCGGGCAGCAGCACGTTTTCCGACACGGTAAGACACTGCAGGCCAGTCTGCCCCTGAGGTATAATACCAAAGCTTCGGTTTCTCAGAAGGGAGCGTTCCTTGTCCGTAAGTGAATACATATCCCTTTCATCAACAAGCACTCTTCCCTCGGACGGAGCAAGAAGACCTGAAAGCATATTGATAAAGGTAGTCTTTCCGCTGCCGGAGCTTCCGGTAATGACCGTTATGCAGCCCTCTTCAAGAGAAAAGTCCGCAGCCTTGACAGCATAAAAGTAATTTTTGTTACCACTGCCCCGAAAATACATTCTTCCTGCGTTCTCAGTTTTCAGCTTCATCATGCGTCCTCCTTTAGCAGCATTCCTGTTTCGTTCCCTACGATCCTGAGAGCTGAGATCAGAGCAGCAGCCTCACTCACCGCAAGGGGAGCAGCCAAAGCACAAACCGAGAGCAGGATCACGGTGACGGTATCGGAAAGCATACAAGGAAGAGAGAGCTGAGAGCTTATCCCCTCCGAAATCGGGGACGTAAGCAGCAGAGAAACAAGCACCCCAAGAACCGCACCCACAATGCTGACGATCGCTGTTTCTGCAGCCATTGTGAGAACAAGTATACGCCTTGAGGCTCCTGCGACCCGCAAAACTGCAAATTCCTTTTTTCTTTCGTTCATCATAAGAACAAAGACCATAGCCATTATCATCACGGCGATAACAAGTATTCCCGAAACCACAACCCCGATAGCAGCAGAAGCTCCTCGGAAGCCTCCGGATACCGATGCTATCAAATCACCTGAGGCAGTCGCTCTTACTCCGGCAACATGAATATTTATATCATCTGCAACAGCTGAAATGTCATAACCGTCCTTGACCCTGATAAGCACGCATGAGGCGTCGTTTTCAGGATCAATACCCTTCAGGGCCTCTCTTTCAAGGGTGACCTTAGCGGAGTCGGCCATTTTTCTTATCGTGCTCCTGTTGGTAAATACCGCATTGTCAAGCCCTGTTCCCGTTCTGTCAAGCTGACCTGCGACCCGATAGCTATCTCCGTAAAAGCGAAGATATCCGTCGGCAGGATAAGCTATATCCGCCCCGATAAGGATATCTCCGTCTCCGATATTTCCGTCAACGCTGCCGCTTATCCAAGGCATTACCGTAAAATCAGTTTTCGGATCAAATCCGATCATCTGAACTCTCGCGCTGCAGCAGCTTGCTTTTGCAGAGGTAAGATAAAACTGCTCTGTCTTTTCTTCAATTCCCTCAATAGATTCAAGCTTATTCAGTCCGGCGGAAGGAATGTAATAATTTCCGGTTATCCCCTGAAGAAGGATCTCATCCACAGTGCCGTGCCCCTGTGCCGATGACGGCACTACTACAATATCTGCACCAAGCCTTGCACGGTATCCTTCAAGACCGTTCTGCAGACTGATAAGAAGATAGCCTCCTGTCAGCAAGGCAAAGGAAAGAAACACCACGATCATGCACATAAATACAGCTCTTGCCGGTCTGCGCCTGATATTTCTGAACGCCATACCTAACGAAAATCTCATAAGCTGTCACCGGTTCCTTTTCTTTTGTGCTTCAAGCCTGAAAGGTACTGAAGATATATAAATGCATCTGCAGCAGCTATAATAATGAACGACACCATTAAAACGACTGTCCATAATGAAGTACCGTTTCTGCACGGCATCTCACTGCTCTTGCAGAGAGATATGATATTTCCCGGGATCAGAGCGGCTATCACAGCTATGCCTGCCATTGAAATATCCATTCCTGCCTTAAGTCTTTCATCGGGAATAAGAACATGCACCGCCGATAAAACGAGAAGCAGTACGGATACAGCCGAAAGCACCTCTCCCGCCCAATGGCAGCTCATTATTTTGTCCTCCGTTACACTGCAAACAGGAAACAGATTCCTTATACCGAATAAATACAGCCCGCTGCATATAAGCAGCAGAATATCGGTAACTGAGAGCTTGATCTTCCTTTTATTAACCAGCATTTTTATTCTCCTTTCATTATTTCAATACGACATCCAGCGCAGATAATAAATGCAAAAAGCGCAGCAGCAAAGCAGAAGCACGACTGACAGGACAAAGCATATATCCGCAGAAAAAAGCCTGCGCGATCTCACCCCCAGCCCGATAAGTGTTGTTCGGACATTGGTGAGTACATGAAGCGCAAGCACAGCTATCAGCAGAAGCTGAGATATCAGCCGCCCGCTGTGAAAGAAAACGAGCCTGTAGGCTTCGTCTCCTGTCCCACTAAAAATCAGAAGATGCATAAGAAGAGGGATCAGCAGAGCAAAGCCGCTTATCCTTCTTGTCCAGAAAAGCTTGTTCTCTTTGAAATAGCCTTTACCGCTTCTGCGTATGGCTACAAGCGTTTTTACTGTCAGTATTGCTCCTGTGACCGTATGTAGCGACACAAACGACAGACATATCCATGCCCATACTTCCGGAGAACCGGCTTCTGCACCTGAAAGTCTTATACCGCCTATGATCGAATGGGCAAGAAAGCTCAGCAGCATTCCTATGACAAATAATAAATTGATTCGCCTCATTTTTCCTCCCCGCCGTCCTTTATGAAAATAATGACGATACGCTCATCAGGCATGTCGCCGAGTCCCAGCATATCAGCCATTTCTTTTGAAAAGATCGCCGCATCTATACAGCCGTTTTCAGCCTTTGAAGCAAGCAGCACAGGATCCTCTGTGCGGAGATTCATCTGATTTTCGGGAAGCTGTGCCTGAAATCTCTCAGCCATTTTAACGGCGGTGGTATCGGCTTTTGCAGCTAAAACGCTGATATCGTCGAAGATAACATTCAGCTCACCGTCTCGAAAAAAAGCTGTCCATTCTTCAACAGTGCTTTCATGGAGCGAACGGTTCAGCAGAATGATATAATCACCCGAAGGCTTGTCAGGAAGTCTGATGCTTGCCCCCGAAACCGCGTCAGGCGCATTACCCCTTAATGAATCAAGGGTATATAAGCACGGAGCTACCGCCAACAGAAAAACTGCTGTCAGACTGAGAGTAAGATGCAACAATCCTTTAAGTGCTTTCATAATGCTCTCCTCCGTATCGGTGTCACTTCCTGTCATGCCTTCTCTGCTTTTTTCAGAGCATCGTTCACAGCTTCCTTAAACTCCTTGCAGGAGATCGTGGCACCGCTTATAGTATCCACATCATCAGCATTGCTTTTTCCGATAACAGCCGACGCATATTTGCTGCCTGCCTGAACCGCCTTCTGAGCCTTTAGTCGGTTTTCACGCGAAAGCTCCGAGCCGTAGGTCTCGTCCTTTACAGTGCCGTCAAGGTTATACATCACAAAGCTGCATTCCGTTATCCTGTTGTTCTCAAGCTTTATTGTAACCTCGCCGTAGCCGGCGCCGTTACCGCTTTCGTCCTCGTCATAATTGCTGCTCCTGCCGGAATATGTGCCGTCATTGTAGTCGGCAGCCTTGCTCTCAGAGCTGCTGCAGGCAGAAAGAGACAGCGCTATAATAACAGTTGAAAAAAATGCAAGTGCTGCCTTTATGCTCTTTTTTTTATTCATAGTATCCACTCCTTATTTTATTCCGAAAAGCTGTCGTTCCTTTTGTCGGAAACTATCCTTCCATGTTCAAGACGAACGATACGCTGTGCCACCTCTCCTACCTCGGGGTCGTGGGTAACAACGATAAGGCTCGTCCCCTCCTTGTGAAGCTGCCTGAAAAGATCCAGGACAATGTTTTCATTTGCTTCATCAAGATTTCCCGTCGGTTCATCGGCTAATATAAGCTCGGGAGAATTTATCAGCGCTCTTGCAATGCAGACTCTCTGCTGTTCGCCGCCGGAGAGCTGACTGGGCAGATGCCTTGCTCTGTCCTTTAGTCCCACCCTCTCCAGTGCTTCGAGAGCCTCCTTCTCGTCGGGCATACTGTGATAATACTGAGCGACCATGACATTTTCTACGGCATTAAGATAATTTATCAGATGAAACTGCTGAAAAACAAGACCTATCTTATCTCTGTGAAATTCCGTAAGCTTTTTCCGGCTGTCCTTTGTTATGTCCCTGCCGTCAAAAATGACCTGACCCTCCGTGGGCTTATCCATACAGCTTATAATATTCATCATGGTGCTTTTTCCTGAGCCGGAGGGTCCCATGATCGCTATCCATTCTCCCTTATCAATGCTCAGGCTGACGGAATCGAGCGCATGCAGGCTTCCGTATCTTTTCGTAACATTTTTAAGCTCCAATAATTTCATGATAATTCCTCCTTACTCACCCTTGAGAACCAGAGCCGGATCAACATCTACTGCACTTCTGATCGGTATCAGACAAGCAAGTCCTGTGACTATAACCGACGCAATGATCGTAACAGGCAGCAGCAGCGGGCGGAAGGTTATTGCACTGCTGAAAACATTCATGCTGACTATATCCGCAAACAAATAACCGAGTATTGACCCGACTATGCCTCCTGCTGCTCCCAGAACCAGTCCCTCTGATAAAAATTCCAAAACAATGCTTGAATCTAATGCCCCAAGCGCCTTTCGCAAGCCGATCTCTCTTCGCCTTTCGGTTATTACTGCCGTCATTGTTGTTGCTACGCATATCATTGTGAGAGCAAGAACCACCAGAGTTACGATGAGCACCAGCGATTCAAGCTTTGAAAGCACTGTACTTTCCGAAGCCGTTACCCTCTTTACAGGCTTAGCTGTCAGGGAGACAGCGTTTTTGTTGATCTCATCAAGATAATCCTTCAGCTCCTTAGCGCTTGCCGCAACGCTGACCTCAACAATGTCAAAGCCTCTTTCGTTAAGCATCAGGTCAGTTATATCTTCGAGTGTAACATATATATAATCCTCCTCCGAGCCTCCTGTTTCAAGAATGCCCGAGATCTTAAGATCAAGACTATGGTCGCAGAATTTTTCTCCCGTCTGAGGATCCTCATATATCTCACTCTCAGGAATGCTGCTAATATCGATGTCATCTGTTATCTCAAAGGAATTGAGCGGGCTTATAGTATCGCCGGCACTCAGGCCGAATTTTTCGGCAAGCTTTTTGCCAACAAGACAGCCTCCGTTTCCTGCAGGCAGCTCGCCTGAGATATGCCAGTAGGGGCTTGTTCGGAGAACTGAGGAAAATTCCGTTCCTGCCAGAGTGACAGGAAGATTATTGAGCTTTGTATTCTCATATCTGTATGGGGTATAGCCCTCTAATTTATCTGACGGGAAAACTCCTATCCCCTTATTTATTTCCTCAATGCTCATTTCAGCTCCCTCACGGGGAACAAAAATGATATTCGCTCCATAGCTTCTGAACTGAGCGCTCATCTGACGGGGAACATCATAGTATATCATTCCAAGCCCGGATAATATCGTTGCTCCAACGACTATCGCAAGCAGAGCGATAATCATTCTTGAACGCCTTCTCAGAAGGGAAGCCAACACCATTCTTACAAACATCCGACGTTTTTTATTCATTGCTCTTCCCCCCCCTTAATGACCGCCGTGCAATACCTCTGACGGCCGGAGTCTCAGTATCATTCTAATGGCAGGAATGCTCCCTACAAGCGTAACGGCGATAACAAGCACCGTCACCAGAAAAGCCACCATTCCGCTCATCTCAATAGCTGAGGAAAAAACTGTCTGACCGATCACCTGAGCGAAGGCGTAGCCCATAAAATAACCTGCCGCCGCTCCCGCTATAGAGGTAAGAATTATTTCAGCCATAACAAGACGGGTTATCTGACCGTTTTTTGCACCTACTGCCTTCATAAGAGCAAGCTCAGCGGCTCTTTCCATAACGCTGGAGGTAACAAGATTTGAAATGCCGAGCGTAGCTCCTATGAGACTCATAACGGTTATCAGAGCCATGAGCAGCTCTGTCTTTTCAAGAATCTTTCCTTCGGAATCCGCTATCTGCCTTACAGCCCTTGCTGAAGCCTCGGGTATCGCCTCCTGAAGCTGAAAGCATATAGAGCTTACGTAGGCAGTGCAGTACCAGAGATCATACTCGTCTCCGCTGAGAAGCTCCGGATTTTTTGCAGCCTTTTCCGCAAGCTCGTCATCGGGAGAGGTAATGGCGCTGACCTCAGCTTTTTTATATTTACCCTGTGCGCCGGACAATCTCTGTGCCACAGAAAGCGTTGTAAAAATACAGTTTTCCTCCTCATCACCCGATTCAAATATTCCGACAAGCTCAAGCTCCTCCGAGCCCTTTTCTCCCTTGACGATAAGCTTATCACCGACTTTTAAGTCCAGCTCTTCCGCAAGCTGCCTGCCTGCCATTGCATATCTGTCTCCGTCAAGCCTTGCTTCGTCAAGCCATACACCGTCGGTAACGTCCCACCAGCTTCTCAGGTTGACGATTCCCGTATCACGCTGATATGTCGTTCCTTTTTTTACAAATTCAAGATGATGTCCGAACCACGTTCCTACAAGCCGGACTTCTGTGTCATCAACGGTCACGCTTGTATCGAGAACGGGTGCAAAATCGGCTATATTATTTGCCCAGAATATAGTAAGAAATTCATTGAGCGTCTCTTCGGAGAGATATTCCTCCTTGTTTTCTCCGTCCTCCACCTCATACAGCTCTGAAAGCACAGCCTCCGAGCTGGGAACAACTGTTATATTTGAGCCGTATGCCTTCAGCTCCTCATTTATCTTATCCCCTACTCCAAGCATGACATTGAGCATTGCTGTTGCGATAGAGGCTCCCAGAGCAACTGTAAGCGCGATCATCAGCATTTTTTTCCACTGACGGCGGAATGCTCCTGCGATCATTCTGAAAAACATATTATCCCTCCCTCCGCAGATCTAATCCTTAAATATTTTTTGATTCTTTATCATTTCGGAAACGGGGACCGTGATAGCGTTTTCGTCCATATCATAATCTATGATTATAGGATTACAGCCGCCCTTCATGCCTATGGTCGTTCTGTTCATTATGACGTTGCATTTTTTACACACGATCTGACCGTTGTTGTTTTCGTAATATCCGGCTTCTCCGCATATTTCGCAGGCGTCAAGCCCTACTCCGTAATTGCTCGTGTTCTCTTGCTTGAGAACAATAATGAACCGCACCTGATTTCCTTCCGGCGTTTTATATCCGAAGCGGTGGAGATGACCGTCGCTAACCATTTCAATCGGGACCTGCAATTCCCGGTCCTCTCCGTCAGCAGACTTGATTATTACAGGCTCCTCAACGGGGGCTTCTCTTATAACCACCTTATTCATCTCAACAAACAGCGTTGAGCAGAGTATTCCGGCAATAAAACAGATAGCCGTTAGCAGAGCATATCTTCTTCCGCTTCTCCATGCGGCGCGGAGCTTTCTGCGCTGAGCATTTGTTGAAAACGGCTCCTTTTTTGTAAAGCTTTTTATAAAGAAAACCGTTCCCGTAATAAGCGCAAGAATAAACAGACCGTAGGTATACCAATGGGACATATTATTGCTTTTAGCAGCAAAATTGAAAAGATCGATATCGTCAACGATTTTCCTCGTAGTGAGAACAGCCATGAGCTTGCCGAAGAAAAAGACTCCGTAAAGGATCAGTCCTAAGCACATAGTGACAAAAGGAACTGTCCTTATGCCTTTTACTTCCGACCAGTAATACAGCTTATACACTCCTAAGCATGACAACGCACAAATAACTATCCCGAGCAGATATCCGCCCAGTCTAAGGAAAAATTCAGAGGATATGACGCCGTTGCCGCCGGTATCAAATTTAAAGGGATAAACAAGCACGTTTGGTAAGGAGCAGTAAAGAAGCGCAGTCATCAGCAGAGCAAAGCAGAGCGAAACCACCCAGCTCGCGGCAGTTTTCATTTTGCTTTTATCCTTTTTTCTCAGCAGAAAGTATGCAAATACTGCAAGAGCTATGAGTGTAAGCACAAGTAAGCCCAGAGAAACTCCGTAGCCGTATGTACCTACCTTCCAGCCGTCCTTTATGCGGCGGGTATTAGTGAAATAAGCCCTTAAAGCAGCAGCAATAAAGCCGGCAAGCAATCCGAGCCTTACAACCAGTCTTGCGCTGCTCCTGCAGCAGGTATCAACAAAAGCAAGGAGCATACCGATAATCAGTGACAGAGCAAGCATATCGTCAGTCACGTTGATAAGATAAGTAAGCATATTTTTCCCCTTTTTTAATTCGTATCGTTCCTGAACTGTGCGAGAAGCAAGGGATCATTCCGCCATGGCAAGCAAAGCACTCCGACGCGAAAACCGTGTCGGAGTTTATGCCCTCAGCGAAGCTCCCGTAATGCCTCGTCTGCAATTTTTTTATCTGAGAAGCATGGAAATCTGCAGCACTCAGAGACTCAGAAAA
>ONFW01000092.1 GCA_900317215.1 uncultured Eubacteriales bacterium
GCCGTCCTCGTCTACTTTCTTCTGTGAGGTACCCGTCTTTCCCGCTATCCTGTAGCCGGGAACATAGCCGTTGGTACCGCCGCCGCTGATTACGTTATTTGCAAGCATCTGACACATCTGGGCTGCCACATCTTCAGAGATAGCCTGATGTCTCACCTTAGGCTCAGTGCTCTTTACAACATTTCCGTTTGAATCAGAAATGTTCTGTACAACATAAGGAGTCATTAGGTTGCCCTTATTAGCGATCGCTGCACAAGCCGAGAGCATCTGAATAGGGGTTATCTTAAAGTTCTGACCGAAGGAGGCGACCGCAAGGTCAGTAAGATCCATTCCGCATACGCCGTCATGCTGGAAGAAAAAGTCCGAGCTTTCTCCGGGGAGATCTATTCCTGTCTTTTCAGACATTCCGAAGGCTACATAGTATTCATAGAATTTCTCTCTGCCAAGCATATTGCCCATCTGCATAAAGGCAGGGTTACAGGAGTTGCACAGGGCAGTTTCGAGATCCTGTTCTCCGTGACCGCCGCTGAGCCAGCAGGTTATAGCGCCCGAGCCTTCAAAGGGGACGTAGGCTCCGGAGCATTCAAATCTTGTATCCTTTTTGTTCAGACCCTCAGAAAGGATCGCAGAGGCTGTCACCATTTTGAAAACGGAGCCGGGGACATAGGTATCGCTCACTCCCTTGTTTCTCCATTGAGCGGTCTGAGCCTTATAGTAAGCCTCGTCCTGCTCCTTTTCGGGCAGCTTTTCTATCTGCTTTCTCTTGTTTTCATCCGCTATTTTGAACGGCTCGTTCGGATTGAATGAGCCCTCGCAGGCAAAACCGATTATTGCGCCCGTCTTGACATTCATCATTATGGCGCAGCCCCTGTTCGCCACGTTAAACTCGGAAATAGTCTCACGGACATACTTTTCCATTACGCTCTGGATATATTCATCTATCGTAAGGGTAAGATTATAGCCGTCAATAGCATCTATCTTCTGCTCATATTCATATGGCATTTCCTGACCGGCAGCATTCTTTGCAATTACGAGTCTGCCCGACTTTCCTGTCAGATACTCGTCATACTGAGCCTCCAGACCCTCAAGGCCCTGGCTGTCACCGCCCACAAAGCCAAGAACGTCCGCAAGGAAATTGTCGTGCGTATAATAGCGCTTATAGTTCTCTATAACCTTGATGCAGTTGCCTATCCCGTACTTTTCTCCGATCTCAGCCTTAAATTCAAGCACCTGATCCTTAAGATCGGTATCCACCTTCTTTTTTACTACCTCATAGTAGTTGTCCTCTTTGGTTTGCTCGAACACCTCCATTACATCAACCCCAAGGATATCCGCCATTCCTCTTGCAACAATCATTCCCTGATTATCGTTCTTGATATTTTTAGGCTCAAGCACGATATCCCATACAGTAATGCTCTGGGCAAGCAGATTGCCGTTGCAGTCATAGATGCTGCCTCTCTTTGCAGAAAGAGGCGTATCAGAAAGCTGCTGCGCTACAGCCTTTTGCTGCAGCTCCTCCGACATCACCGTCTGAAGGACAAACAGTCTTGCTGCGACAGTTCCGAAGCCGAACACTATTATTACGAACATTACAAATACCGACCGCTTCCACAGCTTTGCCGATGCTCCCTTTCTCAAAACTATCCGCTCCTTTTTCCCGGGATCGACTTTTCCCGCATTAAGGCAAGTATTCCCGATAGACAAAATCGGGCGTATGCACCAAAAGAGCCGTCAGAGCCTTCTGCGTCTCCTTCATTACATCCACCCTTGTAATTATATGCTTATTTACAAAAATGTATTATATCCTTATCACACAGCAACAAAACAGCTCCGATCAGAGATGGAACACCCTTGCCAGATTATCGAGGAACGACTGCTTTTCGTCTCCTCTTATGACCTCGCCCTTATCCCCGTCTGTAAGAGAGACAAACTGCTTCTGTGCAGAATTTGCTTGTACCATTCCAAGCTTTTGCTCAGCATATTCCTGCACCTTCTGATCAGTGAGCTTACGGTCTATCTTGAGCTGATACTGAGCCTCCAGATTCTCCTGATTCTCAATAACTCCGTTTGCCTCAATTATCTTCTCGCTGAGCTCGTTTATCATTACGTTATTATACACTATCAAAGAGAACACCGCTGCAACTATTATCGTAAGCATTGACACGCTTAAGATAACGACAGGATTTCTTTTTCTCCTCTGAGATCTTTCAAATTCTTCCTTTTCAAGTCTGATGACTTTTCCCCTATTCTTAACTTTCACAGCCTCAACCTCCTCGGCAGGCTTTGACACAGGCTCCGGCTCAAAAAGTGAGAGATCATAAGCAAGTCCGTTATTTTTATTTACAGCCATTTCAGCTACACTCCTTCGCTAAAGGGATCAGTTTATTTTATCTTTTCGCAGCATCTGAGCTTTGCGCTCCTGCTGCGTGGATTTTCTTCAAGCTCCTTTTCGCAGGCTTCCGCAGGTTTTTTCAGCACAAGCCTTGCATCGGGCGTTCTGCCGCAGACACATACAGGAAAATCCTTCGGACAGGTACAGCCCTGACACCATGAAGCCATTCTCTGCTTTACCATTCTGTCCTCAAGGGAATGAAAGGTTATCACCGAGAGCCTGCCGCCCTTTTTAAGAGCCGCAAAAGCCTTGTCAAGCCCATTAGAGAGCTTATCCAGTTCTCCGTTCACCGCTATCCTGAGTGCCTGAAAGGTCTTTCTTGCAGGGTGCTTGTCGTGTCTTTTTGCCGGAGGATACGCCGCCTTTACTATCTCAGCAAGCTGCAGGGTCGATGTGATCGGCTGTACCGCGCGCTCTTTCTCGATAGCCCTTGCGATATTCCTCGCATATTTTTCCTCGCCGTATGTGAACAGTATCCTGACAAGCTCCTGATAGGAAAGCTCATTCAGAAGATCGGCACATGTCTTTCCGCTCTGACTCATTCTCATATCGAGCGGAGCATCGTAATGATAAGAAAACCCACGGCTTGTTGTGTCAAGCTGGTGGGATGAAACTCCTATATCGAGCAGCACTCCGTCAAGCTCATCTATACCGAGCTGCGAGAGCACCTTGTCCATATCGGAAAAATCCGATCTGACTATCCTTACGTTCCTGTTTCCAGAAAAACGCTCATTGAGCGCTTCTATCGCATCGGGATCCTTATCAGTGCAGATAAGAATTCCTCCGTCAAGTCTTTTCAGTATCTCAGCCGAATGTCCGCCGCCGCCTGCCGTACCGTCAAGGTAGGTACCGTCCGGTCTGATATCAAGAGAGGCTATCGTTTCGTCAAGAAGAACGGGTCTGTGTGAGAATTTCATATCGCAACGTCCTGTAATTTGTACACTGTACTAAATATCGTACATATTCATTACTTCAAGCACTTGACTTTCGGACATCTCATCATTATACTTATTCCAGCGATCGAAATCCCAGATCTCCACGCGGCTGCCGGTACCGATTATCATAATATCCTTGTCAAGATGTGCATAATCTCTCAAAAGCTGAGGGATCAGAACTCTGCCCTGCTTGTCGGGTATAAGCTCTGCTGCGCTCGAGAATACAAAGCGTCTAAGGTTTCTTGCCTGAGCGGAGGGAAGATCGCAGATCTTTTTGCTGAGCTCCTCCCAGCTCTCAGCGGAGAGAATAGTTATCGACTCGTCCGTACCCCTTGTGGCATAGAAAACATCACCAAGCTCCTCTCGAAACTTAGCGGGCATTATCACACGACCTTTGGGGTCAATATTATGTTGATACGAGCCCATCAACATAGATTTCCACCATTTCAACGAAGTTTTAAACCATTTTACACCACTTCGTTGCACCTTTCTCCACTTTGTGTTACCTATTATAGAATATTTTTAAATAAATTGCAAGTTATATAATTAAATATATGGTGATATTTTTCGACTTTTTAGAGGGTTTTCACCACTTATTGCTTTGCTTGCTCAAATCAAAACAATAGTTCGTATATTTGCGGGTATTTTTGAGCCGTTCTGCGGGAAACCTAAAAAGGAACGGTGGTGATGATTACGGAATATATTTATTCATTCATAGTCGGCGGAGCCCTGTGTGTCATTGCTCAGCTTCTGATCGACAAAACAAAGCTGACCCCGGCAAGGATACTGACCGCTTATGTAGTAACGGGAATATTACTCACAGCCATAGGACTATATGAGCCAATAGTCGATCTTGCGGGCGCGGGGGCAACAGTTCCTCTTACCGGCTTTGGCTATGCTCTCGCTAAGGGTGTGGAGGAGGAGACAGCCCGAAACGGCTGGCTCGGTGCCTTCAGCGGAGGGCTTTCGGCATGCTCGGCAGGCATTGCCGCAGCCGTTTTCTCCGGACTGCTTGCTGCGCTTGTCAGAAAAGCCGTAAAAAGATAGGCTCCCTGCTGTCCAGAGCTTCTCTCATTATTATAAGCTCCCCTTTAAAATTCAAAGGGCTGCTGTGCATCATTTCAGCACAGCAGCCCTTTGAGCATTATTATTCTTTACTTTATTATACGTTAAAGCGGAACAGAACTATGTCTCCGTCCTTCATCACATATTCCTTACCCTCGGAGCGGACAAGCCCCTTCTCCTTGGCAGCAGTCATAGAACCGCACGCCATAAGGTCATCAAAGGCAACCACCTCAGCTCTGATAAAGCCTCTTTCAAAGTCGGTATGTATCTTTCCGGCAGCCTGAGGAGCTTTTGTCCCCTTCTTTATAGTCCATGCCCTGACCTCGGGCTTTCCTGCGGTAAGGTAAGAGATGAGTCCGAGAAGCTCATAGCATGCGCTTATGAGCCTGTCAAGTCCCGACTGCTCAAGTCCCATTTCGGAGAGGAACAGCTCTTTTTCATCCGGCTCCATTCCCGATATCTCAGCTTCTATTTCCGCGCATATCGGCAGAACTCCGGCATGCTCCTGAGCTGCGATCTCCTTTACAACTGAAAAATACGGGTTCCCGTCGGCGCTGCCGTCCTTGAAATCTGTATCGCTGAGATTTGCCGCATAGATAACGGGCTTGTTGGTGAGCAGGGATACTGTTGAAAGCAGCTCAGCCTCCTCCGGAGTACACTCCACGGAGCGGGCAGGCTTTCCTGCATCAAGAGCCTCCCTCACACGGGCAAAGAGATCAAGCTCCGCCTGATATTTCTTATCCCCCTTCAGCAGCTTGGTCGTCTTGTCGATCCTTCTGTCGAGCACCTCCATATCCGAAAGTATCAGCTCGAGATTGATCGTCTCGATATCCCTTTTGGGGTCGATGCTGCCCTCCACATGAACGATATCATCATTTTCAAAGCAGCGGACAACATGAACAACAGCGTCCACCTCCCTGATATTGGCAAGAAACTTGTTGCCAAGACCCTCACCCTTTGATGCGCCCTTAACAAGTCCTGCTATATCCACAAATTCTATTGTTGCCGGCGTATATTTTTCCGGCTGATACATCTCCGCCAGCTTGTCAAGTCTCACATCGGGTACAGCCACCACGCCGACATTAGGCTCTATCGTGCAGAACGGGTAGTTCGCGCTCTGGGCGCCCGCATTTGTGATCGCGTTAAAAAGCGTACTTTTGCCTACGTTTGGCAGACCTACTATTCCTAATTTCATTTTATCTCACTTCTCCTTTATTGATCATGGTTTCCGGCGTTTTGAAAACGGGTTTTACGCCATTTCTACGCCATTTTATTTTCAGACTTCCTCGGAAAATTCCGAAGCACCATCTCTCTTGTCTCTTTTGCGCCTGACTGCGTGTCTCTCACTTGCAGTACACAAAGTACAGCGGCGTTCGAGACACATTGTCCGACACAAAATATCCTGCGAAATCCGGCACTTCTCCAGTTTCCGAGTAAGTCTATTCAAGGACTGTTTCCGGTGAAATAGTCCTATGATTTTTTATACAGGGGTATCGTTATTCGCTTCAAACTGCTGAACAGCTTTCAGAAGTGAATCATCCGTAACATGAACATAAGTATCCATTGTGGTTTTGATACTCGAATGTCCCAGAAGCCTTTGAAGTACCTTCGGAGGAACACCTCTTTCAATCGCTCTTGTAGCGTATGTATGGCGTAAGGTGTGCATAGAAAACGGGGGTATGTTTGCCGCTTCACACAGCTTGTAGAGATGGGTGTCATAGGAACTGTTCTTCGACGGCATACCTGTCCTGAAATTGATGAACACCAGATCACGCATAACAAGACTTGCTGTCTGTCCTGTCCGTCTGTCCGTATAAGTCAACACCTGTTCCAAGTCCTTTGACATTTTCTGCGTTTTTCGCATTTCACGCAGTTTCAGCAGGATGTTGTAAGCTCCGTCTGTCAAAGGAATTGTCCTGTAGCTTTTCTTGGATTTAGGAGGTCCCGCTCTCCAGAACTTTTCCTTATGTCTGAATTCAAGCATCTTGTTTACCGTCAGCGTCTTATTATCAAGGTCAACAGCATCCCATGTAAGACCGATGATCTCTCCGGTTCTGAGTCCTGTTTCCAGAATCAACGCATACTGATAATAGTTATGACTTTTCTTTGCTATTGCTATGAACTTATTCTGTTCTTCAACGCTCAATACTCTGTGATCACTTGCAGCTTTTACAGGCTTTGTATATTTCACGCCGTCCATAGGATGTTTGGAAATCACATCATTCTGAACAGCCGCACGGAACATTGTCCCCATAGCTATAAACGCCTGTCTGATCGTAGAGCCTGCATAATCATCCATCATGTTATTGAGTATCATTTTACAGTGCATAGGCTTGACATCCGACATCATCAGTTTTCCTATAGTCGGCTGGATATTCTTTTCATACCGTTCCCTGTAGTTTCTCCTTGTGTTGGGTGAAAGGTCTGCTATCAGATTATCATGCCAATACCAGAACCATGTATCTACAGAAACAGTTGAGGTAATACCAGTTGTACCGTGAAAGTCCTCATACCTTGAATCTGCAAGCCAGTTTCTGGCTTCCGGAAGTGTATTGAAATACTTTTCTATCCGCTTGCCGCTTTTAGTTACATACCTTGCAGAATACTTTTTATCCTTACGCTGTGAAAGCCCTTTTCCAAGCTCCCGACCTTTTAAGTCCTTACCCATAGTTGTTCCTTTCTCTATAGATGAGAAAAGAGCTTGGTATAACCAAATAAGTATACCATAAAAGCTCTTTTCCCTCAATAGTTTTATAAAAATTTCTGCGCTTTTTCCGTCTTTTTCCGTCTGCGATAACCGACAATATCAGATCACAAGCTGTTTGCTGAGATATTCTTCAAACTCTTTACGCTTTACAAGCTTCTTTGTGCCTACAAAAAGAACAAACGGACAATTCGGCTTCCTAAGCATACTGTCGATTTTGTTTATACCTATGTTGGTATATGCTGCCGCTTCACGAACAGACAGTACCGCTTTCTGCGGTATGGGAATCATAATATTGTTGCCATCCATAAATTTTTCCTCCTCAGAATTCAATATCCGCATAATCATCACCATCATCACCATTATCGTCATTTCCACAGTTTTCTGACGGTATTGGAATCGGCACAAGACGTGTTGAAATATCACCATCGCCATTACTATCACCATTGGAATCACCATTCCGAATGCCCGGTATCTTGCCTGCTTCTACATGGTATGGTGGTAATGGAGATACTGAACTGTTGTTTAACGTGATGTATGTACCGTTTGACCGCTTCATGCTGATCTCAAAGGTGATACCTACATTTTCAAGATTACTTCTTACTTCCTTGATACGCCTTGAAAGACTGTTTGGTGCCTTCGGCATACTGCTGATATTATGGTTTATACCCTGCTTATCGGCTGTTATTTTTATTTCTACCAACAAATCCGAAATACGACCCGTCCATGCCGGTCTGTCACGCATGAATTCAACAATAAGAAACGCAACCACATCAGAATTGATCGCTTCTGTGTTCTGGATATCCTGATTAGCTTTATATTCCTTCATAAAGCTATCGCCTTTACCGCCCATCGCCTCAGCGATAGCATATCCCCAACGGCAGAAATCAGCCATTCTGGTAAGCCTGTTCAGCTTGATATTCGGGTATAGCTTCATAGCCTTTGAAAGAACATCGAATATTGCTCCCAACATATATGGTTTATCCGCTTCAAACGAATCAAATATCCCTTGCAGTTCTTTTCTTTTATCCTCAGTAACACGCTCCAATTCAAACATAATAGAACGGTCAAGCAAGTCAGAACGATTCGCTACATTGTTGATACCGTTCAGCGTCAGACATCTTTTGAACTTGAAAATATAATCTTCTGCGTTCGTATGTAGTTTCCTCTGCTGAATTGCCGAGCCTGTAATCGCCCTGCACAATGTATCACTCATTTCATTACTGATGGAAGAAACATTATCAAAGGGTAGATAGTAATGCTGCTGTAGATTTACTGCAATAGTCCTGTCGTCCTTAGATAATGTCAGCGTTTCCATTACTGACGGATCAATCAGCTTTTTCAGCAGAACACAAGCTGTACTTTTCGCAGCGCCCTTCTCACCGTAAAAAATCGGCATGGGGTGAGGAATATCCGGCACAAAACACGATACCAGCCAGCAACAGAAAAGTAACTGGTAATTACTCATGTTGATGTAATCGAAAATCTTATTCAGATCACCGCCGCTTTTCGGCTCTATCTGAGGTATCTGGTGCCTGTATCTGCAAAACAGCTTTGATACCTCATCCACTGACCAACCGCTCTCATTGATTCTCACAACCGACCAATTCTTGTTGGTAAGATCATAAACAAAATCACTTTCAAGTCTTGCAACACGGTTTTGAAGCTCACAGATACTTGAATCATTGAATTTTGTTTCGGCTGACAGAATAGAAACCGCTTGTGTTAATCCGTCCTTGCACAGCGCTTTCTTGGTTTTCTGATAAAAAACACTCTGCGCCCACAGACTGAACTCTTTGCTCTCCAACGGATAGTTTTCCTTATGTCCGTCTATGATGATTTCTGCATAGGCTTCATTCTGTCCGTCCAAAAACAATTCAGACTTTTCGCTTTTGATAATATCAAGTAATACCGTACTTTGCTGTCTTTTATCGGAAGTGTAACTTGTATCATTGTTATCTTCTTCATCATCAAAAACACTTTCGGGTAAACTTTCTATTTCAGCCATGGAATGTCCTGCCTGCAACCAATCGTAAATATCACCTTTCGGCGGAAGATCAGGAAGTTGCTTTATAATCGCCCAAGGAATAACCCTCTTGATTTTCAGCGCATAGTCCATTCCCGGCTTATCGTTATCCGGGAGAATGATAACATTCTTTCCCTTGAAGTATTTTGAATCCGGTTTTGGAAACCTGGAGTTTGAGCCACTATCAAGTGTAGTAGCCACAAAACCTTGTTTAATTACGGATTCGGCACACTTCTCACCTTCTACAAAGTAGATGGTATCCGCCTTTGATACTTCCGGAAGATTGAAAGGAATATGCGGTGTTCCCTTCAATCCGTAAGTACCGTCAGGAAGAATAAACAGGAATGTTTTTGTTCCATCCTCATAGTCTATTCTTTTCTTGCTATAAACAAGTGTGCCGTCTGCCTTTTTGTAAGGATAAACAGTTTCATTTATCACTTGCTTATCATTCTTAG
Organism: uncultured Eubacteriales bacterium; assembly: GCA_900317215.1. Lineage (GTDB taxonomy): Bacteria > Bacillota > Clostridia > Oscillospirales > Acutalibacteraceae > UBA1213. Next base: position 9,578 of record ONFW01000092.1, read on the forward strand.
ACTTATGAGGATTACAGCCTATATAGAGGTCTTTCTTTTTCAAGCCCAAAGCCTTCATAACATCCTCATCAGCACATCCTGCCATACACTTGATATTGACCCAATCATCATTAACATAAACAACAAGACTGGGTGTTTTATCGTCATGACACGGACATTTGGCTTCGTATCTGTTTTCTCCGTGTTTCTTTACACTATAGGGATAGAGCTTGTCCAGAATATCATTCAGCATCGTCATTTCCCTCCTCAGCGTCAAACCCCAATGCCGCCATAAAATCTTCCAGATCAGATGCTTCAGGTTTGAAACAAATTGTCTGTACAATATCGCCGCCAAGATTTAACATCATTCTGAAATGTTTTCCTCTGAACAAATCCGCTTCTGTTTCCAACACAGCAGGGTCATTCGCCGCGCTTATCATAAGCTGTTCCAGAATATGATCCATAACACTGCGACCTCCTTTCTGATCGCAAGCCCCAACAGGCTCATGACCGTAGTTTGAATTGTTTGCCTCTTTCATAGAAAAAGCCTCCTTTTTTTCTTGCGGTCACAAGCCTTTTGCCTTATAATAGGGTATAGGTTGAACCGCATATATAATATGGAATGTTCACCGAAGACCGCCGTCTGAGTACCGCTAATACTCAGGCGGCTTTTTCATATACCTGTATGAAGCCAACCTGTAGCTGAATGCCCTCGGTATGATATTATTATACGAAAAGATTACCAATTCGTAAATACCGTATCGAATAAATCTAACAGAATATTTTTTGACAAAAACGTATAACCAATACATTCAATTAGTTATATTTTTTCATCACTAAATGTACTTATTAGTGTTTTTTGTATTGACTTTTACTCTATTAGATGATACAATAGATTTAACAAGCTGTAGTATAGTAGTATATGGGAGGTCATTTCAATGATAAATGAAAAAGATAACAATCAGAGTTGCTCAGCAGAAGAACAAGAAATCAATGAAAAAGATCAGTTTCTTATTCTTATAGGTAAAAGAATAAAAGAATTGAGAGAAGCCAAGGATATAACACAACTCGCGCTTGGTCTTGAATCAGGTATCAGTAATAGAATGAGTTTAATTGAATCAGGTAAAGTTGATTTTGGGATATATACTCTAAAACGAATTGCTGACGCGCTTGATGTTTCATTGGTAGATATTCTTATGCCACCAGAAAAAAAAGAGAATCAAACCGAAAATACGATTGAACCAATGTTTTTTGAAAACACTACACCATCTAGAGATCTGCTGTTATCTCTTCTTCACTTCGATAACAAAGTTTTATTTGATGAAAAAAGACCTGATATATCTGCAATCGTTGAATTCAAGAGTTGTTCACGATATAACAATGGAGGAAGAGATTCTCTTCGAGATTTTTTTCAGTTTTATATTGCATTACAGCAAATCGTCAATATGGGTGACGATATCGGTATCGCCAATGTATTTTCAGAAGCCATAATTAAAAAATTTGAAATACTATAAACCAAAAACAGCCACCGAACATATAATTCAGCGGCTGTTATCTATATCCATTCTGCACGGTATTGAACCTTGCAGACCTTATTTTCTTTTGCTTCTGTATCAAAATAGCCATAGTGAATCTGTAAAATCGGTATATTTTTTCCTCAAATCATTCCATTCCCCCTGTTTTACAAATTTCTTCTGAAAAACAAACGAACAATAAAAAAGTCCGTCCTGTCTGCTTTCAATAATATAAAAGGTTCTGCCATATAAAAAGCTGCGTATCGCCCGATACACAGCCTTTTTGTTTTACCTATAAAATTATACTGTACCTGATATAAACCTCCTGAGAACGCCAGCAAACCGAGAAAGAGAAGGTTTATAAACTATCATCATCAATTCCCAACAAGACCCTGACAGCGTGCTGTAATTCCGGCTTGCTCCTGTATGCCGTCACAACTGCCCGTTCTTCCTTGGTATATTCATCATCTGTCAGTCTGACATCCAACAACTCGCTCGGTGAAACCTGTAAAACGGAACATAGATCAGCTATCATATCAGCATCCGGTCTGTTGATACCCTGTTCCCAGTTTGATATTCTGCTTCCTGATATATGAAGCCTTTCGGCTAACTCTTTCTGGCTCATATTACAGGCTTCTCTGTATTTTCGTATCCTTGCCCCGATTTCATATTTCTTCAACTCTTCCACCTCGCTTATAATCTATTATATCCATTTTTAATAGAAAAGTAAAGAAAAAATACAGAAATTCTGTAAAAACTATTGTAATAACAGTTTTTCTGTGATATTATGATATTATTACAGAAATACTGTATTTCGAGGTGGTAAAATGAGAGTATACCAGAAAGTCAGGAATTATATCGACAGTCACGGACTTAAACAATATGTTATTGCCCGTAATTCCGGAATACCCAACAATACATTCAACGCTATTATGAACGGAAAAAGAACTATGTACGCCGATGATCTGCGGATGATTTGCCTTGCCCTGAATGTTTCTCCAGAATTATTCATCGACTGGAAATGTCCTGAAACCGAATCGGATGAAAAGGAAGGTGCCAACAATGAATAATATTAAAACCGTTTCTGCTGTTGTGACCGCGATGGATAAACAACTGCATAATATTCTGAAAAGTCCTAAAATGCTTTGGGAGAATACCTACATATATCATCAGCTTGAAAAACGTAAATCCGGAGGTAAGTTTACAATCCAAGACCATATCCGAGCCATGGTGTATTCTATGCTCAGTTCCGGTATATCGTGGGAACGTGTGGAGAGTATCACTGACCTTGAAACAGGAAAATTGACCGCTGTAGATGTGTTATTCCATCAGTATGACCCTGACTATATACTTTCCTGCGAGCCTTCACAGCTTCGTGGTAGTTTGAAGTCAATGAGCCTTGCAAGCCAGTACACCAACAAGCAAATGCAGGCTTTGATCAATACCAATATTCCCAAACTGATGTCCATTGAGAAAGACTTCGGCAGTATCGACAGCTATTACAGCAAGTTTATCAAGGATGATAATATCACCTGTCTTGTCAGGCAGCTTTCTTCAAGCGACAGCATGGGTAAACTATTTCAAATGGGTGAAGCTCTTACTGCCGAGTATCTGAAAAACGTCGGCTATGATTTAGCCAAGCCCGACAGACATATCTGCCGGATTTTAGGAAGTAATTGTCTTGCCTGTTCCGACAGTGAAACCGTACCTTTATTTGAAGCCTTTGAAATTGTCTCTGCTATCGCTAAGGAACTGAATAAACCTTCTGCGGAAGTGGATTATATCCTCTGGGCTTATTGTGCCAACGGTTATGGTGAAATCTGTACCGTAAATAACCCGAAGTGTGAAATCTGCAAGGCTTCATCAATCTGCAAGAGTAAATCCGAACAATAAAGAAATACAAGGAGTGATAGTGATGTTCAGCAAAGACAGCCTGAAAAACAAATTCGGCAGTTTTGTCCAGAAAACAACAGAAGTAAACAGACAGTTTACAGAAAGTGTATCCAACAGGAAAATCAATAATACTCCCGTTGATACCCAGAATCACACAATGTATGAGGTGTTTTGTCCCTTTGGTGCCAAACAGTTTGTTCTAACAGAAAGTACGCTGATAATTGATGGAATGGAGTATCCCTATCCATGTCTGACAAGAATCAATCTTATCAATCCTCCCTCTAATCTGACAAACGGGGTAGCCCAGACAGGCTATAACGGTAAAATCTTTAATCTTGCATTTGGTATTGGTCAGGGAGAACAATTCCTGAAAATGATGGATTATGCCAATGAACAGATAGATCAGGCTCATGGAGTGACCAAAGACTACAAGTATCTGCTGAACTGCGGCACCAACACAAAGATAGAGGTGTATGAGGATTACCTTATTCTTCACCAATACAAAGAGGGTGTTACCGCCGTTGTCGGAAATTTCACCGCAGGAGGTTCTACAGGTAATATCATGATGTTTTCTGATATTGCCGTCCGGCTGGAACAGGATAACACCGGCAGAACATTCATTTTCCTGACTTCCCAGGGAAATACCACACAGCTTCCTTTGACCCCGGAGGATGAGCCAAAGGCACAGGAGATCATCAGTTATATCAACTCAGTCAAAACAGAACAAAGCAACGCCGAACCGGAATTTATCAATGAAATATGGGAACCCATTGTTCCTTCTGTCCGTGAATTTCCCTTGGGAGATAAAAAAGTAGTAGTTACTGCTGGAATGGATGCCTTTAACAGCTACCGCAACACATTTCGTGATCTTGCCAAAAAATTCTCCGACGCCGCAAAAGCAGAGTATTTCAAGAGAGTAAAGAATCTTATCACATATCTGGAATTTTTTCCGAAGATCTATTACAAGTATATCGACGCACTCTGCACAAAAGCTATGGACATCTTCATTTCAGAGGGTATCTGGACTGTAACAAAGGAATCCTTTGAAGAAACTCATATTCAGAATTACCATGAAGCCATTGATGAATTTGAGATAACCATTCAAAGTATAGAATTGACTTTACAAAAGAACGTTTCTTCGGCAACAAGGTTTACTCGTTTTGTTCCTCATCTTGTCGGCGGTGGTTTTGGTGTTAAAGGTGCTGCAAAGGGCATATTGCAGGCAGAAGCATTCAATCTTGTCCGTGATGGTGTTGAAAAAGGTCTTGTCAAAAACGCAAGTCAGATCAGCATTCCACAGCAGGAAGAATTATACGGCAGAATAAAACCCGATAACCTGTTCATTCATGTTTATAATGACTACTGGAGAATCTTTATTTCCATTGTAACCGAATTAAGAAACAACGGAAAAGACATCTGGTTCCCCTCGGATGAACAGGCAAACCGAGTAAAAAACATCTTTACAAATATGTCCAATCCCAATTTCCCCCAGAACAGAAAACTGGAAGCCTTTATCAGCATTCTTACAACATTTCCATA
>ONFW01000168.1 GCA_900317215.1 uncultured Eubacteriales bacterium
GGGATTCGAACCCTCGAAACGGTTGTAGCCGTTTACACGATTTCCAATCGTGCTCCTTCGGCCAGCTCGGACAACTCTCCAAAGTAATATAATGTATTCTGTGCCTAAAGCACTTTGATATTATATCATACCGCTTTTGATAATGCAAGAGTTTTTTAATAAATATTTCTATTGTTTTCTCTGCTTAAATCTATTGACCTGCATCTTTGCCTTCATTGCGAATGTACTCTATCATATCCTCCCTGCCGCTTTTCGTCATAGGAAATGTCCTCTCAGCTATTATCCCATCCTTGCTCTTTTCATAACAGAACATTCCCAGCCATATCTTCACTGTCATCATGCCTTCCTTTACATCGGGCAGGATTATATAATGAAATTTATACTTGCACTCAGTGTACGGATTGTCATTCGCAAACCATTCTATTCCGGGCAGACTTTCACATAACATTTGCTCTTCTCCTCTTTCTTTTGCATATATAATATTATACATTTTTGTATGCCGCTATTGTTCTGCTGTCGAAAAATAAAACACTTTTCTTTTCAGTAATGTTATGGTAAAATATTAGGGTATGAATAATAAAGAAATAAGAGGTCGGAAAAATGGTATATAATAATATTTTAGAAGCAATAGGTCATACGCCTATGATAAGGCTGAACCGAATGAATAAACCGGGCAATGCGGAAATACTTGTTAAGTTTGAAGGGCTTAACGTAGGCGGCTCAATCAAAACAAGAACAGCCTATAATATGATAAGGATAGCAGAAAAAGAGGGCAGGATCCGTCCCGATACGATAATAGTAGAGCCGACAAGCGGAAATCAGGGCATCGGTCTTGCTCTTGTAGGCGCTGTAAAGGGCTATAAAACGATAATTATAATGCCTGATTCCGTAAGCGAGGAACGGCGCAAGCTTGTAAAGCATTACGGCGCAGACGTTATCCTTATTCACGACAACGGCGATATCGGCAAATGCATTCAGGAATGTCTTGATACAGCACTTAATATGGCAAAAAACGATCCAAGGGTCTTTGTTCCTCAGCAATTCGAGAACGAGAACAATGTATTTGCTCATAAGTATTACACTGCTCTTGAGATACTTGAGCAGACGGCAGGCAAGATCGACGGCTTTTGCTCCGGAATAGGCACAGGAGGCACAATTACAGGAATAGGAGAAACTCTGAAAAAGCAGTATCCCGACATAGAGATATGGGCAGTAGAGCCGGAAAATGCCGCTATCCTCGCAGGCGGAACAATAGGCACACATTTGCAAATGGGCATTGGCGACGGCATAATCCCGTCTATCCTGAACACAAGCATCTATGACCATATTTATATCGTCAGCGACGAGGAAGCGATAAGAACGGCTCAGCAGCTTGCTTCACTCGAGGGTATTATGTGCGGTATTTCCGCAGGCACGAATGTTGCCGCCGCTCTTAAGCTTGCCGAAAAGCTTGGAGCCGGCAAAACTGTAGTAACGATACTTCCCGACACTGCAGAAAGATATTTTTCAACTCCTCTGTTTGACGAATAACGATTAAAAAATCGCTGTCGTCAAACGAATGGCACGACATTCTTTCGGCAAAACATATTTCTGCTCCCAAGGTCATATTTAACAGAAACAGGCACGGTGAAATGGAAACGAACGCCGTGCCTGTTTTTTTCGTCTATTATCATATTCAACGACCTGAGCATTGCCAAGATACGCAGTCCCGTCCGACAGGCCATTATATTATTGAATTAACGTCGGCAGCGCATTTTAACGCTGAAGCTGAAAAGGTCAGCTTGTCGCATATACCAAGCCATACGCCGCCCTATATTAACATAGTATTACAAAACAGAACTGATGATCTCAGAAAAAAACACGGCGCCCGTAGACGGACACCGTGTAATTGATTATCTGATCACTGCTGCTTCGGGGTCACATCGACAACGGGATTTATCACGCTGTCAGGTGTTTTTGTCAGCGGAACAGGAGGTGCAGGGGGTGCAGGAGGTGCAGGAGGTGCAGGGGGTGCAGGGGGATTGTTGCTTCCGCCGTTATTGTCCTTCTTTTTCTTATTCTTGACAACAACTATAATGATAACAACAATTATTATGATAAGCACAAGAAGTATGATGAGCCATATCCATATGCAGATGCCCAGCGGCGCAGGGCAGTTGTGGCACACATGGCACTTGCTCTCCTCGGGCTTGCTCTGCTCAGTCTTGCTAACCTCGCTTACAGGAGTGCTTACCGCAGGCTTGCTCTCCTCGGTATTGCTTACCTCGCTTACAGGAGTGCTTACCACAGGCTTGCTCTCCTCCTGAACGCTTGATTCAACAACAGAATGCTCCTCGGGCTTGCTCATCTCCTGAGCGCCAAATGTGAGCACCTCGGAATAATCGGTATAGAACTCGCCTATATATTCACCGTTATAGCTGTTATACTGATTGCACCAATAGCGAGCTCTCAGCTCAATGGGAGATCCGTTTTCAATGACAACATCAGGGGTGCTTACGCCTGCTTCACTGTTCTGATAGATAATATCCTCTGCAAGGTTCTGAAGCGCAATAATACATTCACCTGCGGTGACGTCACCGCCGCCCTGTAGCGATACCCATTTTCCTCCCGGCACTCTTGCCTCCCAATCAACACGGATGAAGCCTCCGAATGCAGAAATATTAGAAACGGCTTTTTTGAGATCATCGGGTACTGTAAGAGTAACTGCGATCTGGGGATAGCCATTGAACTCATCGGGGTAATACTTCAGATCTGAAATAACAGGAGGTGCCAGAGTATCCTTAGTATAGGGCTTAAAACCTTCTGCCTCCTTGCCGTAGGCGCCGTATTCTGACCATTCGGAAACGATCGGAACATTATTGCCGTCCTTGTCGCGTACCTCAATCGCCCAGCGCGCGCGCAAATATGCGGTATGCTGTGTATAATCAATTTTAATAGCCTGCTCATGTGTATCGGGGTCTACCTCAACAAGGGTATACTGATCGTCCTTGAGCTGATTTTTAAGTCCCGGAATAAGGTCGTTGCCATAGAACCATGCGTTATATTCGGCTCTTTCCTCCTCGGACTCGCTCGGATCGTTGTCGATATTCCTGCCGCGAAGCACCCAGCATTCGTTCATTGTTGTGGCATAGGTAAGACAATCCATAACATCCCATTCGCCTACGCGGGACTGATTGTTCTTGTCATGTCCCCAGCCGGAAAATTCCTTCAGACCTTCCTCATTTGTCCACTCCTCGCCGTCCCAATACTCAGTGCAATGCCAGCCGTTAACAGGGTCGTCAATAGCCCAGTCTATCTGAGTGTTGATAAACAGATCATCAATGCCGTAATCTTTAAGAAGCTTCTCGCATGTGGCGTCATGGCTGTTAGGGTCACCCATCTCGCTCATCCATTCACACATACTGTCTCCCATAGACCATGAAACATTGAGTGTTGTAAAAGAATCACCCTCACCGGTACCGGACACCGTGACAGCGATTGGCGCAGTAACCTCAAAGGGCAGCTTATAGCCCTTGAGATCGGTCTCTGCAGATACCTCCAAAGCGGCGCACGACACAAGAATAGCAGCACATGAAAATATCGCTAAAGCTTTTTTCATGATAATACCTCCTGAAATTTATTTAACACAGTATCAAAAAACGATCAATTTTGATAAAAAGATTATATCACAGCAATAATACATTTTCAATAGTATAATTCCGAAATTGCTGTAATTGAATGTAGGCTTAACCGGAAATAATAATTGAATTTTTTAATTTTTTGGCCAGACAAACACCCAACGGCTCTGAATACAAACAATTCAGCCGCGCTCCTGTTTGCTTGCAGGGACACGGCTGATCAGCATTTCAGATCATATCAACAATACTTTTTAATATTACTATTATTTTCTTTTGAGAATCAAGCGAAAGTGTTTGTACAAGATCATATGCTATAAAAGGGTAATTGTTCTCATTACTAATACTATCAGAAGAATCTATTTTTTCAAAAAGCATACTCATTGAAACAGAAAGACCGGCGGTTATTTTGTATATGCTTTCTATAGTAGTATTTTTTTCGCCGCGTTCAACCTGTCCGATATAAGTTGGATGCAGCTCACATTTTTCGGCAAGTTCTTCCTGACTCAGCTTTTGCTGTACGCGATAGTTTCTTATTCTTTTGCCGATCTCAACTGACAGATCACTCATTATCAACACCGACCTTTCAATACTTATATATAGTATATAAATATTGAAAATAAAATTGCACAGACTATTGATATTGTTTTGTTCTTGTGATATACTATAGATATTGAAAATAGTTTTTTATGCACTATTGATATTCTTTTGTGTAATATTTATGTTTAATAGTATATTTTAAAGGAGGCTTTTATGGAAAAGAAATACTTATACAACAAACAAACCCATGCCCTGCACATCAGAGGTTTTTGCTGTCATGCTAAGGGAGTCAGTAACTACCTTCCCTTTGATTCGGAAGATGAAGCGATAACCTTTGATAGTCGTGCAAGTATGTGTAAGCTATGTAAAAAAGAACGTGATAAGAAATTGGAGGTATTGTTATGAGAAAATCAAAGCTGTTTATTTTAGCAACGTTGTTGATGGGAACAATTTGTGTTCCGGGTTGTTCGGGTGATACGTCAACTACGGGTAGTTCTGACGATCCACTTAAAAAGATCAGTGTAGTGGAAAGCAGTATTGTGGAAGGCAGTGTAGTAGAAAGCAGTATTGTGGAAGGCAGTGTAGCAGAAAGCAGCGTAATTGATGAGAGCAGTGAAGATAGCTATTATACTCAAGAAGTAACGTACATAAGTAACAGAAGTGTACAGTACACAGAATCACAGGATATGTACAATGTTATGTTTGCTTTTCTTGACCAGAATAATGAACCGATGAAAACGTCAGGAACGGCTAAAGTTTCGATTAAAGATGATAGAGATAATCTTCTTTACGAAAAGAACATTGATTTTGATGAGTCAGACTTTACAGAATGGACTAACAACTTCAGGGATGATTCAACACTGGGTTGTTGGTTAAACATTCCAAGGACTGATGTAAAAGGTGCAGCAAGCTATTCGGGCAAATTGACATTACAAGTGACTACTGATGCAAATAATTATTTTGAGCCGTATGATATGAATATTTCACAACTTCCGGAAAAAATTGTTGAAATCAAGCTTCCTGAAACTCCGGCAACTCATACCGACAAAAGATATTCGAGAGTAACTTCTTATGTAACAATACATAGTTTGACATATAAGCAGACATATCTTTCTTTAGAAGGTAAGGCTTCTGTCGAATTTGAAGCACTTATTTCATTAGATGATAAAACTGGTGAAGATAATATTTCCAGTTCTGCAGAAGTTGGTTATAAAGTGTACGATGAAGATGGCATTGTAGTTACATCTGGTGATATATATACCAATAATCTAGCAATAGGAGAAAAGTCAAGAAAAACATTCACGGTTAGAGACTTGGATCCAATGAAGGTATATACGCTAAAGCTTTTTGACAGTGTTTAATCTATCGACTATCAGCCGCACTCCCTGTATATTTGCAGGGGTGCGGCTTTTTTACTTGTCCGGTATAATCCCCCTCAAAATACAAATACTAATACCGGAAATATGTATCAAAGGAGAATCATACTATGAAGGCAACAGGAATAGTCAGACGCATAGACGACCTCGGA
>ONFW01000082.1 GCA_900317215.1 uncultured Eubacteriales bacterium
CCGAAATTACGCTTTACAAGAGAAAAGCTGAGATCTCCCAATATAGAGAGCAGCGAGCCGATAAAGGCAAGACAGCCAAGGCTGATGTATTCCACCCTGACAGAGCCGCCATAAAGCAGCGTAGTGAAGAGCCAGCCTATAAAGCAGGTCGCAGCAACACAAAAGATCACTCCGCCTACAGCTCCCTCAACAGTTTTTTTGGGGCTTATCTCAGGACAAAGCTTATGCTTGCCCAAAAAGCTGCCTGCAAAGAATGCGCCTATATCCGCCATCCACGGCAGACCGAGAGCGAGGACAAAATAGAACGACGCATGTGCGTTATCCATATTCTTCATGGATACGATAGTTGAAAGCGAACAGGTGATTATCATGGTCATGCAGAAAATATACGCAAGCTCCTTATATGTGATCTTCTTATGGAAGAAGATCATCATAGAGAGGACAATACCCGAATATACATACACTGCTATATCAGAATAACCGAGCGTCAGCAAAAACGGATAGGCTGCAGCAAACAAAAGACTCGGTATGCTTATCTGATAGAGCTTAAGGGTATTAGTGGCATGAGAAAACTCTCCCACAGAGATCGCGCAGATTATTGCAACGGATATATCGAATAGTACGGGAGCATATACGCCGAAGAATACTACCGCCAAGATCATCGGCACACCTATTGCGGCCGCAAGAAATCGTTTAGCCATTCAGACACCACCAAATCTTCTGTTTCTATTGTTAAACTCAAGAATAGCCTTATCCACGTCCTCAGGCTTGAAATCAGGCCAGAGCGTATCAGTGGAATAGAACTCGGAATATGCCGCCTGATATAGCATAAAATTACTGAGTCTGTGCTCTCCGCCTGTTCTGATTATCAGGTCGGGATCCGGCTGCCCAGCCGTATAAAGCCTTGATGAGATATCCTGCTCAGTCAGCTCTGAGGCGGTCAGCTTTCCCTGTGCAGAGTCAAGGCAAAGACTCTTTACTGCGGACAGTATCTCGTCCCTGCCGCCGTAATTCATTGCAATATTGAGCTGCATTCCCTTTCTGTCCTTTGCAACGTCCTCGGTCTCGTTTATCATGTCAATGATATCCGGCGCAAAGGCGCTTCTGTCTCCGATAAAAACGACCTTTATATCGTCCTCCCTGAAATCGGTGAGGGAGTCGATAAGGTACTGTCTGAATATCTTCATCAGAGCATTGACCTCCTCGAGGGGGCGCTTCCAGTTTTCTGTTGAAAAAGCATACAAGGTGAGATACTTTACCCCCTGCTTACTGATATATCTTGTTATGGTTTTAAAGGTCTTTGCGCCGTATGTATGACCGACCGATCTCGGCAAGCCTCTTTTTTTTGCCCACCTTCCGTTACCGTCCATAATGATCCCGATATGAGCTGGGATATAAAGCTTAGTCTGCTCTGTTTTCATTGCTGTCCACCTCACCTATAATAATTGAGAAATGACACAGATGCACTGTATCATTTCTCACATCATTATCATATACAGTCAAACACCCCGGCAGAACAGCTTCTGCCGAGATATTCTTATGAGCTGCGGCTCAGATCTCCATGATCTGCTTCTGCTTCTTTTCCGTAAGACTGTCGATAGTCTTGATATGCTTATCGGTGATATCCTGGATCTTCTTCTCACTTGTTTTCTGGTCGTCCTCAGTGATCTCACTCTTTTTCTTCATGGACTTGAGCTTCTCCATAGACTCGCGTCTGATAGAACGGACAGCGACCTTGGTCTCCTCACCCATTTTTGCAATATCCTTTACGATCTCCTTACGTCTGTCCTCGGTGAGAGGCGGGAATATCATTCTTATGACCTTTCCGTCATTCTGAGGATTGATGCCGATATCCGAAACCTGGATCGCCTTTTCAATGCTGCGCAGCAGTGAGGTATCCCACGGCTGGATAACGAGGGTCCTTGCCTCTGTAACCGACACAGCCGCAACCTGATTGATAGCTGTAGGAGCGCCGTAATAATCCACCTTTACCTTATCAAGTACAGCGGGGTTTGCACGTCCGGCACGGATCTCCGAAAACTCTGTCTCGAGATGCTGTACAGACTTATCCATTTTTTCTTCGGTGCTCTTGATTACCGTGTTCATTGCTATTCCTCCGTTTATTTAAGTATTTTTATATTATATGATTTTTCATTCCGTTAAATACACACTCTGCAGCTTACTGCTCAACAAGGGTGCCCACGTTTTCTCCGCAGACCGCAGCAACGATATTGTCCGGATCATCAAGGCTGAAAACCATGATAGGAAGATGATTATCCTTGCAGATAGCCGCGGCGGTGCTGTCCATTACTTTAAGATCGTTATTAAGCACCTCCTGGAAGGATATCCTGTCGTATTTTTTAGCATTTGGATTAGTTTTAGGATCGCTGTCATACACTCCGTCGACCATTGTCGCCTTGAGAATGATATCCGCCTCTATCTCGGCAGCTCTGAGAGCCGCAGCAGTATCAGTTGAGAAAAACGGATTTCCTGTACCGCAACCGAACACGAGTATCCTGCCTTTTTCAAGGTGGCGTATCGCCCTGTTGCGGATATAAGGCTCTGCGACCTGCTGCATTGAGATAGCAGTCTGAACTCTCACCTCGAGGCCAAGCTGCTCAAGCGCGTCACATACTCCGAGAGCGTTTATAACGGTGGCAAGCATTCCCATGTGATCGGCTCTCGTCCTGTCCATTTTGCCGCTCGATCTTCCTCTCCAGAAATTGCCTCCGCCGACAACTATAGCGACCTCGACACCCATATCATTGAGCTTTTTTATCGGCTCACAGAATCTGAGCACAGTGTCAAAATCAATACCGTGCTTTTCAGCGCCTGCGAGGGATTCGCCGCTTAGTTTTAAAAGAATTCTTTTGTATTTAGGCGTCATGAATCATCTCACACTCCTGTTGTATATATTATTATTATATCCATTATACTTTATTCGACAATTAAAGTAAAGCGATTTTCGGAATTTCTCTGTTTTTATTATTGCCTGATCCCGTGATAATATCTTAGCGACCTTATGCGGAAATCGGCAAGCAAAAAGGGAACCGCAGCAAAACCACGATCCCCTTAAAAAACCTGATCCACTTGTCAGGCAGTAATTATTTTACCATGCTTGCAACCTCTGCAGCAAAGTCATCCTCACGCTTCTCAAGACCCTCGCCCTTCTCAAAGCGAACATAGTCTGTGATCTCGATCTTTCCGCCGAGAGCCTTAGCTGTCTGAGCTGTGTAATCCTTGACCTTGAGCTTGCTGTCCTTGACGAATACCTGATCCACAAGGCAGTTCTCCTCATAATACTTGCCGATCTTGCCCATAACGATCTTCTGAGCGATAGCCTCGGGCTTGCCCTCGTTGATGACCTGCTCTGTCATGATCTTCTTCTCATGCTCAATGACCTCAGCAGGAACAAGCTCTCTCTTGAGATATGCAGGAGAAACAGCAGCTATCTGCATTGCGATATCCTTTGCATAGCTCTTGAAGGCGTCCTGAGCCGCAACGTCAGTATCGAACTTGACCATAACGGCTATCTTGCCGCCCATGTGGATGTATGTTGCAACTGTGCCTTCATAGCGTACAAAACGGCGGATAACAAGGTTCTCACCGATAGTCTGAATCTTCTCCTGAAGAAGCTCTGCAACAGTCATTTCTGTGCCTGCTGCTGTCTTTGTGAGGAGCTCCTCGACGTTTGCGGGCTTCTCAGCCATAACGGTCTCGGCAACGGTCTTAACAAAGCCCTGGAAATCCGCATTCTTAGCAACAAAGTCTGTCTCAGCGTTTACCTCAATTGCAACACCTGCGGTGCAGTCATCGTTTGTCATTGCAAAAGCAACGCCCTCTGCAGCGATCCTTGATGCCTTCTTTGCAGCCTTTGCAAGTCCCTGCTCTCTGAGAACGTCAATTGCCTTCTCCATATCGCCGTCTGTCTGCGAAAGAGCCTTTTTGCAGTCCATCATTCCGCAGCCTGTTCTTTCTCTTAATGTCTTGACATCCTGTGCCGTAAAAGCCATGATAAATTACCTCCGTAAATATATTTTTATAATCTTTAAAAAATACCCGCAGGTCATGCGGGTATTCTGTTATGTTAAATTATTCTTCGCTTTCCTCTGCAGCCTCGTCAACCTCAGCAGCCTCTTCCTCAGCAGCAGCGCCCATTCTGCCCTCATTGCCCTCGATGATAGCGCTTGCTATAGCGCCTGAAATAAGCTTTACAGCGCGGATAGCGTCGTCGTTTCCGGGGATAACGTAGTCTATCTCGTCGGGATCACAGTTTGTGTCTACGATAGCAACGATCGGAATACCAAGCTTCTTAGCCTCGGCAACAGCGATCCTTTCCTTTCTGGGGTCAACAATAAAGAGTGCGCCGGGGATCTCCTTCATATCCTTGATACCGCCAAGGAACTTCTCAAGCTTTTCTATCTCAAGATTGAGCTTGATTACCTCCTTCTTGGGGAGAAGATCAAAGGTGCCGTCTGTCTCCATTGTACGGAGCTGTCTGAGTCTCTCGATCCTGCGGCGGATAGTTGTGAAGTTGGTGAGCATACCGCCGAGCCATCTTGCGTTTACATAG
>ONFW01000194.1 GCA_900317215.1 uncultured Eubacteriales bacterium
CGGAGGCACTCCGCCGCAGGCAAAAAGGTATTGACAAGCTGACACAAAAATGATATAATTTCTTCTGTTATGCGGCAGCAGGCTTTTGTTTGACCGACATAACTATCCTTACCCCGTAAATGCGGGGTCATAGTCCGAGAGGAGGTAAATTTAATGGCAGTAATCAATTCTTATGAGGCAGTAATCGTAATTTCTCTCAAGCGCGGAGAAGATGCTGTAACAGAAACTGTTAAGAAGTTCACAGACCTTATTGAGAAGCATGCTACCATGGAAAGCGTTGACGAGTGGGGCAAGAGAAGACTTGCATATCCCATTAACAAGGAAACTGACGCTTACTATGTGCTTTACAATTTCAAGTCTGACGCAGTTTTCCCTGCTGAACTCGACAGAAAGACCAGGATCGCAGACCTTGTGCTTCGTTCCATGATCATCAAAAAGGAAGCTTGATCTAAGGAGGAGAACTAACATGAATATCGTATCCTTGATCGGCAGACTTACAGCAGATCCCGAGCTCAAGCATACCCAGTCGGGTACCGCTATGACCAGATTCACCATTGCTGTTGACCGCAGCTTCGTAAAGCAGGGCGAGGAACGCCAGGCTGACTTTATTACGATCGTTGCATGGCAGCAGAGGGCTGAAATGGTCTGCAAATACTTCTCTAAGGGTAACCGCATCGGAATAGTCGGTGAGATCCGTACAGGTTCATTTACCGATAAGGACGGCAATAAGCGTTACACCACCGAAGTATGGGCAAACAGTGTTGATTTTTGTGAATCCAAGGGCTCAGGCTCAGCTTCACAGGGCAACGCACAGGGATATCGCCGCACCGAGAGCTCATCTCCCGCTCCTTCATATTCGAGCGGTGACAACGGAGATTTCTATGAGGCTCCCGGAAATGACGACCTTCCCTTCTGATAACGAATAAAAGGAGGAATTACAAATGGCTGAAAGACCCGAGAGAGACAACCGCAGAGGCGGCAGAAAAAGCCGCAAGAAGGTTTGTGCTTTTTGCGTAGATAAGGTCGAGGTTATTGACTACAAGGATATCTCAAGACTTCGTCGTTTTGTTTCGGAGAGAGCAAAGATTCTCCCCCGCAGAGTAACAGGCACCTGCGCCCGTCACCAGAGGGAGCTTACCGTCGCTATAAAGCGCGCAAGATATCTTGCTCTTATGCCTTACACAAGCGATTGATCTAAAACCGACCGATGTCAGCAGACATCGGTCTTGTTTATTTTGGAGGTCACAATGAAGCATACCTATAAAACAAAGAATACCTGCTCAAACATGATAGAGTTTGAGCTTGATAACGGAATAGTAACCAATATCAGATTCCACGGAGGCTGCATGGGCAATACACAGGGAGTCGCAGCTTTAGCTGAGGGCATGAAGGCTGAGGAGATAATCGACAGGTGCAAGGATATCCAGTGCGGTTTCAGAGGGACATCCTGCCCCGATCAGCTTGCTCTCGCTCTTGAAAAGGCGCTTTCCGAGCAGGGAAAACAGTAATTTATCACATAAAAGGCTGCCGCCGTAAAAGAACGGCTCAGTCTACAATTTTCATGCAGTTTTGCGGAGAGTATGTGCTATCCTATGGATACGGCAGAAGAAAGGCAAGAGAGCCTTATCCGGCCATTTGTGCATAGCTCCGCCCGAGAATTTAAAAAGGGAGAAATGAAAATGGCAGAGATAAGACCTTTTAAGGCTCTGAGATTCAACACCGAAAGGGCAGGGAGGATAGAAGAACTGGTGTGTCCTCCTTATGACATCATCAGCGAGGAGCAGAGGCTCGGTTATCTTGAAAAAAATCCCCGCAACATAATTAGGCTTGAGCTTCCTAAGGGAGAAGACCCTTATAACGAGGCGGGCAGAACTCTTGATAAATGGCTCAGCGAGGGTATTCTTGCACAGGACGAAAGGGAAGGCATTTATATCTACGAGGAGGAATTTACAGCCGGAGGTCAGCGCAAAAGCTTCAAGGGCTGCATAGTCAGAGTTAAGCTGGAGGAGTTCTCCAAGGGCGTGATTCTTCCCCATGAGGAAACTCTTTCAAAGGCTAAGGAGGACAGATTCAATCTTATGAAGGCTACGGGCTGTAATTTCAGCCAGATCTATTCTCTTTATAACGACAGCGAACACATCATTACCAAAAAGCTTGACGAGCTTTCAGTAAATGAGCCTGTAAGCGAGCTTACCGACAGCGAAGGCGTAACACACAGATTATGGATATCCTCCGACCCTGCCGACACCTCATTTATAGCAAAGCAGTTTGCTGATAAGAAGCTCTATATCGCAGACGGACATCACCGCTATGAGACAGCTTTGAATTACCGCAATTACTGCCGTGAGAACGGCACAGCCAACGGCTCTGAGGACTATGTAATGATGATGCTCGTTGATATGGAGCATGAGGGACTTGTTGTTCTTCCAACACACAGACTGGTACGCGGGCTTGATGGCTTCAACGCCGACCTGCTGCTCGAAAAGAGCAGCGAATACTTTGAGCTTATCCCCGAAAAGGATATCTCCTCGGCTGATAAGCAGCTCAGAGCCTTGTATGATGAGGGCAAAAAGGCGTTTGCCTTCTACAGCGGAGGAAACGACTATACAATCCTCGTGCTTAAGGATACCGATGTCCTTACACAGCTTCTTCCCGAAAAAAGTCCGGCATACAGAGGACTTGATGTTACTGTCCTGCACACCCTTGTGCTCGAAAGGCTTCTCGGCATAGATAAGGAGAATATGGCAAGGCAGATAAATCTCACCTATGTCAAGCAGCTCGATGAGGCGGTAAGCTCCGTAAACAACGGCGAGAGCCAGTGCGCCTTTATACTCAACCCGACAAGAGTGACCGAGATAAGGGACGTGGCAGCCGCAGGCGAAAAGATGCCGCAGAAATCCACTTATTTCTATCCCAAGCTGATAACGGGTCTTGTAATGAACATTTTCAGATAAGCCGGATAGCCGGATAAGCCTTCTGCCGAATTATATTTGGAGGCTTGACCATGCTTTGCGAAAAAAACGAACGATTCTCACCCGACTGCGCTCTTTCCTACGATTTTGACGAAGACACCCCTCCCGAAACGGACTATGATGCTTCTGACTGTCCTGATACAGTGGAATTTGACGGCGGTACATATCCCGATGACGAGTATGAATATGCTGCCGACGAATATGAGGAATATTCCTCTGAGGAGGACGATACTCCGCCCGATGAGATAATTGAGGACGACCCCGGCAGTGATCCGCTTTATGACGGCGGATACGGCAGAACAGGGGAGTATTGTCCTTATCAGGAGGGACCAAGGCTGAGATATGCTCTTGACGGAGTGATATATGAGGTCGCAGAGGAGCTGTATTTCAGAGAAAAGGCTGCAATGGAGAACAGCGCAGAGGAGCAGCCGCCGTTTCACAGAGTTTTTGACGAGCAGAGCATTGAAAGGCTCGATGAGGAATACTACGCGCGAAGATACGGCAAAAGGCGCCGTAAAAGAAAGGCCGGAGAGCTTACAACGGCAAAAGCCCTTTTGCTGCAGCTTTTCCTGCTGCTGCCTGTTGTAAACATCATCGCTGCCGCCGTACTCCGTTTCCGCACAGGCTCAGACAGCAGGCTAAAGGCCTATTCAAGAGCCTTTGCGATATGGTCGGTGATCATTACGTCAGGTGTTTCGGGCTTTATAGCCTTTTCACTCATATCGGACGGAGGACTTCCGTTTTTTCCCTGAAAAATAATGAACACAAAAAAGGCACGACGCTCTCAGAAATGAGTGCGCCGTGTCTTTTTATCATTCACAGGTCATAAAAAAGCCTTATTCGGTTTTCATTATCTCCTCATAGAGCCTGCGGCAGTTGCCGTTGTCACGATATCTGAAAAACTCCGAGCACATTGCGGAGTATGTATCGGGCTGAGGAAAAGCCTGCTCCATTTCCTTTATCAGATGTGCGATCAGGTGCTCATGGTCAAAGAAAGCTCTGCCGAAGCAGCTTTTGGAAAGCCCCTCATTTTTAAGCTCCTGCGCTACATGCAGCTCATGCGGAAAATAATATACGACCGGCTTGTTGAGATATGCAAATCTGTACTGCAGCTCAGAGGTGTCCGTGATAAGCAGGGAGGCTTTTTTCACAAGCTCCGCCTCGTTTTCCTCTGTTCCCTGATAAAGAGTGACAAGCTCATCGCTATGGAAAAGACGGAGATATTTCTCTATCTGGAAGGGAAGCAGCAGAGCTATCCTGTAGCCTGAGCTTCTGAGCGCCTCATGCAGAGGAGCATCGATAAGGATATCGTTATACAGCCTGAAAAAGCGGCTCTCGGAGAATCTGTAGTATTCCGAGTTTTCATATATGCAGAACATACGCCTGTCTCCGGGAGCTATGAGGATAAGCTTTTCACGGGCGTCGGTCAGTGTATCGAGCAGGGGATAGCCCGTCACCCTCACGCTGCCTTCATCATAGTCGTAAGCGCCCTTTAGAAGCTGCTCTCTTTCTCTCTCGGAAGCGCACAGAAAGAGCCTTGTATTATCCCTGAGCCTGTTCTCGAACTGAGCGGAGGCGTAGGTTATGAAAAAGTTCTTTACCGAAACAACAGAGGAGTTTATCAGATCCTTCAGGAACAGCAGGTCGGTCTTGCTGAAGCACAGAGACTCGTAAACGTCGCAGTCCGGCGCAATAATGATATCTGAGCTGAGCGCAAGCTGTTTTGCTTTTCTGGAGCCTGTCTCAACAACATTATCATACTGCTCCGAGGTAAGATAGGCGAAGGCGTCCGAGCCCTTGACCGCAGAGAACCATACCTCGGCAGTGTTCTTATCGCAGTGCTTTGAAAAATATCTGAAAAGGATATTTCCGTTGCCGTTTATCCCCGATTCATCATAGAAAAGTATCCTCCTTGGGCCTGCTCCTTCTTCAGCGGCGCTCCTGACATTCCTTCGCATCTGCCGGTAATGCACAGTCTCTGTAAGAGAGACGTGTTCTCCCGCCTCCTGCATGAATTTATTCTCACATATCCTCAGAAGGCTGCTTGTAGCCCTTCTGATAACAAGAGACTGATTTTTACCGTCATACATCAGCACACGGTCAAGAAAGCTCCAGTAGCTGCTCCTGATCCCGGTGGAGAGCTTTGAGAAGGCTCCGCCGAAGGTCATGCCTATACGGAACGAGAGCTTTTTGTATTTCAGGATAAGAAATGCCGTATCCATAGTCTTATCGCTGCTCACAGGTATGCAGAAGCTGAAGGCAAAGCGTCGGAGGAAGGGGATATCAAAGTATTTTTTCAGAGTATACACCTGCGAGGGTATCACCGAAAAGCGCTCGCCGTTGATATTGACGAATACCTGTATCTCTTTGCTCTCGATGAACGAGCAGCCGTTCAGCACTGCATCAACGTAGATGCCCTCCTTATCGTAGTTTATCACCCTGATATCTGCCGTGATCTCTCTTGAAGAGCCTATCAGTGCATTTTTATAGTGTGCCCTCAGCTCTCCGCTGAGAGTAGTTTTAACGAGCATGGCGCAGGAGTTGTAGTAGCTTTTTTCGACCCTCTCCCTGGGCATCACAAGGTCGATCTCAGGCTCCAGCTCAGGCTCTCTGTATTTCAGCCTCAGCATACGGAAGCTCATTTCCTCATCAAGACAGCAATGTCTGTAAATGCTCCTGTTAAGGATAACGGGATCCTCGATATATCTGAGCAGCTCCGAAACCTTGTCGAGAAATTCATCAACGAAGCTGCCGATTATTACATGCTTGTATTTCTCGTTTTCATTAAGTGCAAAGCGAAGGCATATCATATAAAGCATGACCGACTGAGCAAGCACAGACCC
>ONFW01000211.1 GCA_900317215.1 uncultured Eubacteriales bacterium
GGTGTGGCGCTAATCTCGCTTATCGCGCCGACCTCAGAGAACCGTATCGGTATGATCGCTAAGGAGGCAGAGGGCTTTATCTATATCGTTTCAAGCCTTGGCGTAACGGGAATGAGAAATGAAATAAATACCGATCTCGAGTCGATAGTTAAAATAATCAGAGAGAATACAAGCGTTCCCTGCGCTATCGGTTTTGGAATTTCCACACCCGATCAGGCAAAGAAAATGGCGGATATTTCAGACGGAGCGATAGTCGGTTCGGCAATCATAAAAATATTGGAGCAATACGGCAGTGACGCGCCAAGCTATATCGGCGAATATATCAAAGAAATGAAGGCTGCGGTATCAGGAGTCTGAGGAGGGTTATAACTCCTAAAGTTATTGTTTTACAAAAGAAAAAAACCGCCTTATATCGGAAAGATGAGCTTTCCCGGTGATGAATTGGAAGAGGGTGAAAATTTTCTTGAAGCGGCTTATCGTGAGTTAAAGGAAGAAACGGGCATAGGGAAGGATTCTGTCACGCCTTTTTATCACTTGATGGATTTTACATATTACCATGTCAATAGTCTTATTGAATGCTATATGTGCAGGTTGACAGAGAAAGTTTAGCTTGTGCAGGAAGCAGACGGCAACGAACTTGAATGGGTCAGAATTGAAGGTACAGACTTCAGTAATACAGAGGTCTTCGCAGGAGACGGGAATATTTTGCATTGTATTCTTATTGCGCATCACTATATGCATTCAAATAGTTGATGTACGGGAGTCTTGGACTTTGTTCCGTAGAAAACAGAGAATATGCTGTGTCAAGAAGGAATGAGATAGTAGCTTTCTGTCAGAAAACATGATATGTTGAATACTAATATCACAGAAAAAAGAGATCCGGAATGAATTGATCCGACTATTTACGGCATACTATATTGAGGAGGGATGACCGATGAAATCCATTCTTATCAAGGACACTACGAAAGAAGAACGAGAGGAGATCATACGCTCGTCCCTTGATTGCGGGTGCGTGACCGCACAGGACTATTTCGCGCTCCGGTTCATCCGTGTCAATTGATTAATTGCCGCGAAACAGCATTTCTAAGGATTCTGAAGTTGAATGAAATACTACCAACGGGACATATACCAGGACTATATCGACGGCAAGAAAGAGATCAGCGAGATCAACATGGAGTACAACGAGAGGTACCGTCAGGGACGTCAGATAAAATGACGGCTTGATTATTTTCAAAAGAATAGAATAAAGAAAACAACCGGCTCTTGCAGGGCGTAATGCTTTGCAGGGGTCGGCTTTTGATTTTTATCAGTTTTTTTAATGTGATTCAAAAAATGGTTTTGGAGTTGATAGGATACTTAGTATTATTATAAGAATAATAGTACAATGTGAAGCACAAGTAAGATTGATTTCTTTTTTTGTGATAATCTTACATATGAGTTAATTTATATTGTTATCCTTTGTAGAATTTGTAAAAGTTTTTATGCTCAGGTTGAAAATAATTTAGAATTGTGATACTATTATTATAGAAATGTGGCATATTTTTTCGATTCTATGAGTCACATTGCTGCATATTGTTGATTATGACTTACATGTTCGATATGTGTAGCCACTGTTAGAATGAAAAAGAAAGGATGGTGCTATGGAAGAAGCAAAAAACATGGAGAAGTATGGAGCGTGCAGAGTAAAAAGGATCCAAAGACACTTTAAAAAACAAAAGGAGGAAGCATTATGTCAAACAAAGTAAAATGGCTGAAAAAGCTGCTGGCTGTATCGCTTAGCGCGGCAGTCATCAGCGGCGTTGGTGCTGCGGCGCCGCTTGGTATATCGGGTGGTGTCATCGCTGTCAGTGCAACAGAGACAGCAGGTACGGAAATACCTGATGGCTACACCCCATTATATACCATAGATGACCTTTACAATATCCGTTCTAATCCGTACGGAAAATACATACTGATGAACGATATCGACCTTTCCGCAACCGCACCGGGCGGCGAATGGGACTGCGGCACGGGCTGGTCGCCTATCCCGACCTTTAGCGGTACTCTTGACGGAAACGGACATACGATCAGTAATATGAATATTTACGGTGATGTGCAGTATGCGGGATTTATCGGACAAGGTTATCCCACAATAAAAAATCTTCATTTTGAAGATGTTGACATCAATATTGATCGAAATGGTGAAGGGTATTGTGGCGTAATATGTGCA
>ONFW01000018.1 GCA_900317215.1 uncultured Eubacteriales bacterium
CCATGGAAAGAAAGTCCATACTTACATTATCTAATGTTTTGCACGAAATGTCAATAAATAATTTATACATCTTATCGAAAAATTTGCAAACGTCGGCTTTTTTGTCGCAAATTGGCGGAATAGTCATCAATCCTCTCACCCGGATATTTTCAAGCTCAGCCGTTTTTTGCAGCAGCTCCTCAAGTTCCTCGGCGAGCACTCCGGATTTGTTTTCTTCTCTGCCGATATTGACCTCAAGAAGAATATCCGTAGTAATGCCGTTCATTTCCGAACGCCTTGATATCTCCTGTGCAAGCCTCAGGCTGTCCACCGACTGTATCATTGAGACCCTGCCGATTATCTGACGCACCTTGTTTGTCTGCAAATGCCCTATAAAATGGAGCTCACAGTCCGAAAGATCGTACTCCTCATATTTTGAGAGCAGCTCCTGTACCTTATTCTCTCCTATATGCCTGAGCCCCAGAGACACGGCATAATTTATCACAGCAGGCTCTACCGTCTTTGTTGCTGCAAGAAATGTGATATCCCCGCTTTTTCTGCCTGAAGCCTCTGCTGCGCGGGCAATATTTTCCGTTATCTCATAGTAATTTTTTCTGACATTTTCAAGCATCTCAGGAAGTCCTGTTGATGATCTTTCCGTCATAAAGATTTGCCCCCTCTGTGATTATCTCGTCATAGATCTGAACGACGCCCACCTTTTCAGAGAACATTTCGTCCCCGGTAACATTGATCGCGCTTATGATATAATCCTCGCCCGAATAGACCGGTATAACCTGTCTGAAAGCGACCTCGTTTCCTATCTTGACATATACACCGGAAAGAGTCTTTGTCTCCTTTTGTTCCTTGCCGTTCTTGTCCTCAACGACCCTTGTGACCTCTCTTTCATGCACTGCGCTCTTGGGGATCTGTATACCCTCATAGGTGTTGAGTATAAGAGAGATCCTTGCCTTTCTCAGACCTGCCATTTCGGAGTTCATGAATGTTCCCCTGAGAATGATGACCGCATCTGAGGTCCTGTTTTTCTGATTTATCGAGCAAAGCTCCGCCTTTATCTTATCGCTCGACACTATCGGGATATCGAGCTTTATGCTGTTCGCATTCTTGATCCTGATCGCATCCTCTGCGCTCACCGGACAGGCGATATACCAATATACTCCGCTCACTGTCTTTCCTATAATATCCTCCGGAATGTCAGCAGCAACAAGCTTGTTTTCTGCGATATCCTCCGGCATCAGCTCTTCAAGCCTTTCTACGGGTATAAGGTTCTCATACCCGTCGGCATCGCTGACAAAATATCCGGTACACGGAGCCTTCAGCTCCTTATTCATCTTTCCCTCCGAAAGCTTTGCGGAGACCTCGTTATATTCCTGATTTATCTCGTTGAGCCTGTCATTGAAGTCCTTCGCCTTTCCTGTAACAAGCTGCCTTTCATTCACAGAATAGAGAATACCGTCGGCAATGCTCCTTACAGACCCAAGATCGCCCGAATTTACTCCTGTATTTGCTTTGATAAGTCCGTTTGCGATCTCATTGTCAAGCTCATCCGGCGTTCTCGTGATAGAGTCGGAATTGGACTGAAGGGTCGTCAGGGCGTTTATCTTCTGTCTGAGCCTTTCCGCCTCCTGCTTTGTGCCTGCGGAGGCTACGCTGTCAAACACGCCTGCGACCGGCTCGTTTATAGACACCTTTTCACCATCCGAGACCATATAGGATATTATCCCTTCTCCGTCGTATCTTATCAGCGCTTCGTCGTGAATGACAAAAGCATCTGTCGTTATGGAATTGTATGCGATAGTTTCCTTAGCCGTCATCGTTCTGACCTGTGTAAAGCTCGCTCTGCACACAACATATATCACATAGGTTATCACGAGCAGGGTCAGTATCGTCATTATCACTCTTTTCAGCAGTGTCGGCTTATCCACGGCTTATCCCCCTTTCCCTGTTAACTTTTTTCCGGCATATCAGCCGTCCGTCTTTTCCTTATCTTCTATTATCCTCACTGCCTGTGCAAGAACATCATCACAGCGGTCTACCTCTATCCACCGGATATAATCGTCACGTCTGAACCATGTCATCTGCCTCTTTGAATATCTGCGCGACTCCATTTTCAGCTTTTCGGCCGCCGCTTCAAGCGTTATCTTTCCGTCAAGATAGGGCTTTAGCTCCTTATAGCCTATTGCCGCAGATGAGGTTATGCTCTTTTCAGAGGAGTAGAAGCTCTCCGCTTCTTCTATAAGCCCCCTCTTAAGCATCTCATCAACTCTCCTGTTTATCCTGTCATAGAGATTCTGCCTGTCAGCAAAGGCAAGTCCTATTGCGGTAACGTCATAAGGTGAGGGCTCCAGCTTTGACAGGGATATGTGCTGACTCATCGTTATTCCCGTTGAACGGTATATCTCGATAGCCCTGATTATCCTTTTGCCGTCATTTGCAGAGAGCTTTTCAGCCGTTTCGGGGTCAAACTCTCTCAGTTCCTCAAGCAGAGCCTCTCCGCCCTCCTTTTCATATCTCTCGTTGAGCTGCTCACGAAGCTGCTCATCAGGCTTGTCCGGAGCAAAGGTGATGTTGTCTATCAGCGACCTGATATAAAGTCCGGAACCGCCGCAGAGTATCGGCATTTTTCCTCTGGAGATTATATCGTCAATGACCTCAGATGCAAGCCTTACATAATCGGATACCGAAAAAGTATCGCTTGGAGAGATAAAGCTCATCAGGTGATGAGGTATGCCCTGCATCTCCTCCTCGGTGGGCTTTGCGCTCGCTATCTCCATGCCCTTGTATATCTGCATGGAATCGGCCGAGACTATTTCTCCGTTATATTTTTTTGCAAGCTTTATCGCAAGATCTGTCTTTCCCGAGGCTGTGGGTCCCACTACTGCAAGCATTTTTTTCTTGGGTCTCTCCTGCTTCACCTCTGCAGCAGTTACTTCCTTTTCCGCCTCCGGTGCGGCAGTCTCTGCTGCGGGCTGTTCTGCCGAGATCTTATCAGCCGATTCAGGAGCTTCATTCTCCTCATGCAGTTCTATTTTCTTATCTGCAGCTATTATCATTTTCATAGCATCAACTGCAGTTTTAATGGCGGCAGCCAGATCAAAATCATCTCCGTCAACATAGCCCTTGTTTTTTCTCTCCTGATTCCATAAGGCATGAAGAACACATCCTACCCTTATCCCTCTTGCGGCAGCCACGGTAAACAGAGCGGCCGTTTCCATTTCAGATGCAAGCACTCCAAGGCGCTTCCATGCGCTCCATTTATTCTTAAGTCTGTATTCAACAGGCATAGTCTCGGGACAATGCTGTCCGTAGAAGGAGTCCTTGCTCTGGACTATTCCGGTATGCACTCTGAAGCCGTTTTTTTCCGCAGCCTCAGAAAGAGCCTTTACTATGCCGAAATCTGCTGCTGCAGGAAACTCAAGCGGAGCATACTCCCTTGAGGTACCCTCCATGCGTACCGCAGCGGTAGGAATTATTATATCTCCGGGGATAACCCCTTCGCTGATACCTCCGCAGGTACCTGTCCTTATAGCTGCTTTCAGACCCGCCTCGCAAAGCTCCTCAAGAGCTATCGCTGCAGAAGGTCCTCCTATGCCCGTTGACATTACTATTACTCTCTCTCCGCAAAGCCTGCCGCTGAAGGAGGTAAACTCCCTGTTAGATGCAAGCCTGCACGGCTCGTCAAGATATTTTGCTATAAGCTCCACTCTTCCGGGATCACCGGGAAGAATGGCATATTTTGCTCCCTGAGCCTTTGTTATTCCTATATGGAACAGCCTATCTTCATTCACAAAAAACACCTCTGCAAATTCTGCTTATGTCTGCGCCGTGCCGATATCAGAACATACCCTTTTTTTTCAGGATAAAATACATAATTATCATCAGCACGCCGGACAGTACAACAGGGAACCACCATAGATTATCTACCGGCAGACCCGTAACTATATTCATTCCGTAAAAGCCCGATATCACCGTAGGCACGGAGACGAGCAGCGTTAGTGAAGCCTGGATCTTCATTATGACATTGAGGTTATTGGAGATGATCGAAGCAAACACATCCATAGTACCCGTAAGAATGTTGAGATGTATTGCAGCCATATCCACAGCCTGCTTTATCTCAATGAGTACGTCCTCAAGAAGATCCTGATCCTCGTCATAAAGCTTGATGTATCTGCCCCTCATTATCTTTTCAAGCGTAAGCTCGTCAGCCTTAAGCGATGAAGAAAAATATACAAGGGACTTTTCGATATCAAGAAGCTGATGAAGCTCCTTGTTCTGAGCCGAGCGTCTAAGCTCACGCTCAATGCGGTTGTTGATCTTGTCTATCTGCTTGAGATACTGCAGATATTTTGTTGCCATTCTCAGCATGATGTGAAGAACAAAATGTGTCTTGTATGCCGTGATGACATTTTTTACAACACCCTCTGAAAATTCGCTGAGCACCGAATTTTCACTTAGAGCAACGGTTATAACATTCTTATCAGTTATCATAATGGCTATCGGCATGGTGGAGTAGGTGATGTTCTGGTTGACCTTCTCTACCATAGGCGCATCTATTATTATGAGGGTAGTGCCGTCCTCGCTGTCTATATGGGACGACTCCTCCTCATCAAGTGCAGAGCGCATCAGCTCCGGCGGTATCTTGAAAAAGTCAAGAAGATACTGTACCTCATCGTCCTCCGGCGAGATGCAGTTCACCCAGCAGCCCTGCTCATATTTTTCTATCTCTTCAATTCTGCCGTCTATCGTCTTGTAATAGCTTATCATGGCATACGCCCCTTTTCGTCAGACAGACGCACAATGCCCTGTGTGTCCTGTCCGGATATTGTATTTATTACTTCGTTTCGCATACGGATCTGGACTCACAGTCGACCACCTCACAAGCTGATAATCAGTGCCGCCCAATGGCGATACATATTTATTATATTATTTTTGCACCTGATAATCAAGCATTTTGGGCAATTTTTTATTCTTTTTGAGAACAGTTAACTGTTTTTTATACCGACAGACTTTTCACACATATGCAGTAATATCTTTCAGCCGCAAATATCAGCTCCGTTAAATTCCTGAACAAAAAGCCCGAGGTTCGCTTTTTTACCCATTACTGCAATGTCATCTTGAAAGCATCCCCTACCGCTGATATAATTATCTTACACACACACAAAGAAAGGAAACTCATCGCCATGGAAACAGTATCACTCATCATGCTTGCCGCTGTAATACTCATGCTCATAGTATTGCTTATTCTCAGCCTGCGAAAGCCCCCCTCCTCCGCGGACACTGAAAAGCTAACCGAACATATTCTCATTCTCGAAAACGAGCTGAAAAATTCACAGGCGCTTCTGCGAACCGAGCTTGCTCAGAATACAGGCTCCGGTATTGCTCAGCTCGGGCAGCAGCTCAGGCTGAATCAGGAGCAGAGCGCACGGGCTCAGGCAAGGCAGATCGAACTGATGTTCAGTTCGCAAAGAGAACAGCTTTCGTCGATTTCGTCAATGCTCTCCGAGCAGGGAAGCTCCCTTAGGGAAATGCTCGGTTCAGGATTGACATCGGCTGATAAAAACCTTAACGGAAAGCTCATTACAATAGAGACAAGGCTTGGCACTCTGGAGATGAACATACAGACCACTCTTGAAAATATCCGTGCCACTGTGGAGAATCAGCTAAAATCTATTCGTGAGGACAATTCTAAGCAGCTTGAACAGATCAGAGGGACGGTGGACGAGCGTCTGCAGAAAACCCTTGAAGCAAAGATGAACGAATCGTTCCGTCTTGTCAGCGAAAGGCTCGAGCAGGTCTACAAGGGGCTCGGGGAGATGCAGGCAGTTGCAAGAGACGTTGGCGACCTTAAAAAGGTACTCAGCAATGTAAAAACAAGGGGCACTCTCGGAGAGGTACAGCTCGGAGCAATACTCAGTGAAATACTTGCTCCGGGGCAGTATGAAGAAAATGTCGCCGTCGTGCCGAAAAGCCCGAATCGTGTTGAATATGCCGTTTGTCTGCCCGGCGCAGATGACGGAGGAACGGTGTATCTGCCAATAGATTCTAAATTCAACGCTGATGCGTTCACTCATCTTCAGGAGGCTTACGAAACGGGTGACAAGTCACTGATCTCCGCCAGAAAAAAGGAGCTTACCGACGCCGTAAAAAAATGCGCCCGTGATATCAGTGAAAAATACATTGCTCCCCCTTACACCACACCCTTTGCCGTAATGTTCCTGCCGTTTGAGGGCTTATATGCAGAGGTCGTGAATACAAGAGGTCTTGTTGAGGAGCTGCAGCGGAACTTCAGAATAAATGCCGCAGGTCCCTCAACAATGGCGGCAATGCTAAATTCCCTAAGAATGGGCTTTCGTACTCTTGCAATAGAAAAGCGCAGCGGTGAGGTGTGGAATATTCTCGGTGCAGTAAAAACCGAATTTTCCAAATTTGAAGCGGCTCTCAGCGAAACTCAGGACAGGATCAGAAAAGCGGAGGATAGTCTTGAGAAGCTCGTTGGTGTAAGAACAAGGCAGATCACAAGAAAGCTTGACGGAATAGAAAGGCTGGACAGTGAGACGGCACAAAAGCTCATTTCTGACCAATAATGTGCCTGCGCCTGCGGGTTGATTTTTACATGCGGGTAGTATAGAATAGATGTATCATGATGATATGGAGTGATCGCAATGACTAAGCTGCAGTTCTGCGCCCCGTGCCTTATGGGACTTGAGGGCTTGTGCGCCGATGAGTTGAAATGGCTCGGAATGGAAAATGTCCGTGCGGAAAACGGAAGAGTGCTTTTTGAGGGCGGATATGATATCCTCGCAAGAGCAAATATATGTTCAAGGTATGCTGAGAGGATACAGATCCTTCTCGGTGAATTTCCTGCGTACAGCTTTGAGGATCTGTTTCAGGGCGTGAGCAGGATAAGCTGGGAGGACTATATCGGAGAGAAGGACGCTTTTCCTGTAAAGGGACACTGCATCAGTTCAAAGCTCACAAGCGTACCCGATTGTCAGAAGATAATCAAAAAGGCTGCGGCAAAAAGACTCGGCACAAAATACGGTTCTTCATGGCTCGAGGAAACAGGCAGCCTTCATCAGATACAGTTCCTTATAATAAAAAACAACTGCAGTATCCTGCTCGATACGACAGGAGCGGGACTGCATAAAAGAGGTTACCGTGCAAATTCTACTGAGGCGCCGATAAAGGAGACACTTGCTGCAGCAATGGCAGAGCTTTCGAGAGTGCGCCCCTACAGTACGGTCGTAGATCCCTTCTGCGGCTCGGGAACTATTCTTATCGAAGCCGCGCTTAAGGCGCTGAATATCGCCCCCGGGATCAGAAGGAGCTTTTCAGCAGAAAAATGGGCATTCATTCCCTCTGCTGTCTGGACTCAGGAAAGAGAAAAAGC
>ONFW01000104.1 GCA_900317215.1 uncultured Eubacteriales bacterium
CTCCTTTTCGAGACGCTCCTCCTCACGCCGCCTTTTAAGCTCCTCTTCATCAGGCTCCTCCGGCTCTGCGATCTGCTGAGCTTTCTCTGCCTCCTCTGCAGCCGTCTGTGCATCTATCTGCGCCCATATATCGGCCGTTGCCGGTCTGTATTCCTCAGGCTGCTCTTCGGGTTGTTCCTCAGCTTCAAGCTCATCTGCGCCAAACAGTGCCCTTGCAAACTGCTCCGGCTCAAACGGCTGCAGGTCGTCTATCTGCTCGCCCACACCGATGAATTTTACCGGAACATCAAGCTCCTCCCTTATGGCAAGAACAACTCCGCCCTTAGCTGTGCCGTCCAGTTTTGTAAGAACTATTCCGGTGATGCCTGCAGCGCTCTTGAATTCCTTGGTCTGGTTTACTGCATTCTGTCCTGTTGTGGCGTCAAGTACGAGAAGCACCTCCTTATCCGAATCAGGAAGTTCTCTGTCGATTATCCTGTTTATTTTTTCAAGCTCCGCCATGAGGTTTTTCTTGTTGTGCAGTCTGCCTGCGGTATCGGCTATGATCACATCGCTGCCTCTCGCCTTTGCCGATGAGATAGCGTCAAAAACTACAGCCGCCGGATCCGAGCCCTCGTTCTGTCTGATGATATCGGCGCCTGCCCTGTCAGCCCATACCTGCAGCTGGTCGATAGCAGCAGCACGGAAGGTATCCGCCGCCGCAAGTGTGACCCTCTTGCCCTCCCTTGCAAACCTTGCCGCAAGCTTGCCTATCGTCGTAGTCTTTCCTACGCCGTTGACTC
This sequence comes from uncultured Eubacteriales bacterium, assembly GCA_900317215.1. Taxonomy (GTDB): domain Bacteria; phylum Bacillota; class Clostridia; order Oscillospirales; family Acutalibacteraceae; genus UBA1213. The sequence goes on from ONFW01000104.1 coordinate 783, forward strand.
CTATAACAAGAATGATCGAGGGCTTTGTAGATATCTGCAGTTCCTGTCCGCCCTTCAGCATCTCCGTGATAACCTCGGCAAGAAGTCCGTTGATCCTTGCCGGTTCGGTAATCCCCTGCTGCTTTACTCTTTTTCTCAGCTCATCACATATCTTTTCAGCCGTAACAATACCTACATCGCCCATTACAAGAAGCTCCTCAAGTTCCTCAAAAAGCTCCTCATCTATTTTTGTAAACGATTTCAGCATCATGTCTATTTTCCCGAAGATAGCGTCCCTCGTCTTTTTCAGCCCGTCTCTTATCCTGGTGAAAATACTCATAATAATCCCTCCGATGTGCCTGACAGCCTGCGAATACACTGATCTGCCGCACGTTTATTCTGCGTTGTAATATATCGTCTCAGTTCCCGAGATTTTTCTCTATCTCGGAAGCCTGAAGCTCCAGAAGCTTTGATATGCCCCTGTCCTGCATTGTCACTCCGTAGAGTACGTCCGCCTCTTCCATAGTTCCTCGTCTGTGGGTTATACAGATAAACTGCGTGTTGGCATTCATTCTTCTGAGATATGCCGCAAACCTGTAGACGTTAACGTCATCGAGCGCCGCCTCTATCTCGTCCATAACACAGAACGGGGACGGGCTCACTTTCATTATAGCAAAATACAGTGCAATTGCAACAAGAGCTTTTTCTCCTCCGGAGAGAAGCTCGATATGGGACACGATCTTTCCCGGCGGCTCAACTGAGATATCTATTCCCGTTGTAAGTACGTTTTCGGGATCGGACAGAGAGAGCGATGCCCTTCCTCCTCCGAAAAGCTCCTCAAAGGTCGATGCAAAATTCTTGTTTATAAGGTCAAAGCGTTCTATGAATATCTCTCTCATCTGCTTTGTAAGCTCAGTGATAAGTCTCAGCAGCTCATTTCTTGAGCGTTCAACATCGCCCACCTGTATTTTCATGAACTCGTAGCGTTCACTTACTTCTTTGTATTCCTCTATCGCCCCTACATTCACCGAGCCGAGAGACTTTATCTTCTGCTTCAGCTCTGAGAGCCTTCTCTGAGCCTTGCCGGGCTCTGAAATATCTGCGGCAACAGCCTCGGCTTCCTTTTTGGTGAGTTCATACTCCTCCCAGAGCTTGCCGTTTATTTCATCATACTGCTTTTGCAGGTTGAGCCTTCTTTCCTCGAGCCTTGCAAGCTCTCCGCTAAGTCTCTCACGCTCGGCAGTTTTTTCTCTCTCTGCTTTACGCAGCTCGGTCGAACGCATCTCGAGAGCTATCCTTTCGCCATTAAGCTTATCCGTCTCTTTTCCGAGAGCCTCAGCTCTGTCAGACGCCGCCTTGCTCTGGGCTTCAAGCTCATTTATGCGACTCTCGGTCTCCCGGTTTGTCCTTTCAAGAGCTTCAGCTTCCTCACGGGTACGACGCGCTGCCTCCTCTGCGCTTGTGATGCTCAGCCTTGCGTTTGTTATCTCGTTCTCAACAGATGCAATATCCTTTTCTAACGTCAGAACGGCTATCCTTGCCTCCTGCAGCTCCTCAGCAAGCTTTTCACGCTTTCTGAGGTTTTCACTTCTTGAACCGGAAAGAACCTGAACAAGCTCCTCATGCTTCTGTATCTGAGACATATATTTATCATAATTGCTTCGTGCTGACTGCATGGTCTCTGTAAGCTCCTTAAGCTTTTTCACAGCGCTGTCCCTCTCGGCTCTTACCTCCTGATAGGAAAGCTCCATGCTGTCAAGCTCGGTCTTTCTGCTGTTTTTCTCTGCTTCTATCTTGATTCCGCTCTCCCTGAGCTTTTCCATCTCACCGGTGCATCGGGATAATTCGCTTTTGGCTTCCTCAAGCTGTCCCCGGATTCCGTCAAGCTTTGTGCTGAGCTCGTCCGCCTGTCCGGATAGCTGCTCCGCCTTGCTCCGGATCTTTTCTATCTCCGCAGCTCTGCCAAGGAGACCTGTATTTTTAGACAATGAGCCGCCTGTCAGGGATCCTCCCGTATTGACGACCTGACCGTCAAGGGTTACTACCCTGAATCTGTAAGAATACTTTTTTGCAATATCCGCTGCACAATCGAGATCTCTTGCAACGGCTATCCTTCCGAGCAGATTGCCGAGTATGCCACTGTATCTTTCCTCACAGGTACAGAGCGCTGATGCAAGCCCGATAAAGCCTTCACAACGGTCAAGTCCGGCTTCGTTGAGTTCCCTGCCCCTGATAGTGGACACAGGAAGAAAGGTCGCCCTACCGCCGTCGTTTCTTTTAAGAAAGGCTATGGCTCTTTTTGCGTCTCCTTCTGTCTCGGTCACGATATTCTGCATGGCTGCTCCAAGAGCAGTCTCTATTGCGATATTATATTTATCCGAGGTCTTTATCACTCTGGAGACAGGACCGTCTATTCCCGCAAGTCCGCCCCTTTGAGCCTCCTTCATAACAAGCTTTACGCTGTGGGTAAAGCCGTCAAGGTTTCTTTCAAGATCCTCAAGCGTCCTTGCCTTTCCGAACAGCCTGTCGCTTTCGAGACGCAGCTTGTCAATCTCTTTTTTAAGATCGTCACACTCATTTTCATAAGCGGTGACCTCGGCTGCTTTCTCCTGCTGCTCCCTGCTTTTGTTCTCCTTGTTTTCAGCAAGCTCAACAAGCATACCGTCATAATCATTTATTATGCTTTTTATGGTATCTATCTGTGAACTCTTCGCCTTGATCGCATTTTCCACCACTCCGGCTCTGCCATTAAGCTCGTCTATCGAAGCCGACGAGGTCATATATCTCACCTTTTCGTCCGAAGCTCTCTGACCAAGCTCAGTAATGAGATTATTGATCTCATCAAGTCTTTTGCCAGAGCTGTCCTCATCGGTTCTCAGGGCCGAAAGAGAAGCATTTATTTTTTCAAGCTCGGACTGCTTCACCTTGAGCGACTGTTTCAGTCCGGAAAGCTCAGTTTCCTTCTGCTTTATCCTTTCTTCCGTTTCCCTGCCGGAGCGTGAAAGCTCATCTATACTCAGATTCAGTCTTTCTATAGCAGAGCAGTTATGAAGGATATCGTTCTGCAGAACGGAGATCTGCGATCTCTTTTCTGCCGCATCCGAATTTGCAAGAGCTGTCTCCCGTCTTATTTCCTCGGCGCGGGCCGCACAGCCCCCCTGTTTATTATATATTTCCTCGCTCTCGGCGCAGATATCCCCGAGAGCCTTTTCTATCTCATCATGCTGCGCCTGAGCTACAGAAAGCCTGTCCTCCTGATCTCTGAGCTGCAGAGCGGATCTTTCAAGGGTTTTGAGCCACAAAGCAATCTCCAGTCCACGTTTTTCTTCAGCGTATGTAAGATAAGCCTTGGCCTTTTCGGACTGCTCTTTAAGCGGTCCTACTCTGTCCTCAAGCTCCTTTAGTCTGTCACGAAGCCTTACAAGATTTTCCTCAGTCTTGTCGAGTCTTCTTTCGGCATCCGCTTTTTTATACCTGAATCGGGAGATACCTGCAGCCTCCTCAAAGATCTCTCGTCTGTCCTCTCCCTTTGTGGAAACTATGCTGTCTATCTTGCCCTGACCGATCATGGAATAACCGTCACGGCCAAGTCCGGTATCCATGAAAAGTTCATGGATATCCTGAAGCCTGACATTGGTATTGTTTATCAGATATTCACTGTTGCCAGAACGGTAGAAGCGTCTTGTTACCGAGACCTCATCTTCGTCATACTGCAGCGTCCTGTCAGAATTGTCTATAGAGAGAGTGACCTGCGCATAGCCCGTTTTTTTGCGCTGCTGAGTTCCGTTGAAGATAACGTCCTCCATTCTGGAGCATCTCAGCGACTTTGCGGACTGCTCCCCGAGCACCCATCTGATAGCATCGCTTATATTGCTTTTTCCGCTCCCGTTAGGTCCGACAACAGCGGTTATGCCGTTTGTAAAGTCGAGCCTGGTCTTATCCGGGAAGGTTTTAAAGCCCTGTAATTCAAGTCCTTTTAATTTCATTTTCCTTTATCCCTTCGGTAAGAGAGATCACAGACAGCCTGAAAGCCTTTGGTCTCTCATCTGCGCTTATCCGGCGGCACCTGTACGGCACAGCGCACCTCATACTTTGACAGCCTGCTGTCCTGACGAACTATCGCTGTGATGCCCAGCTTCTGCAGTCTTATTAGGTTTGCACGCTTCTGACCAATAAATCTTGATACAGAGGAGGGGTTGATAAACAGCTCAGCCGCACCTCTGAATATTTTGTTCTTTTTTATTTCCTCAAGTGCATTGTCATACATTATCTCACTCTCGCAAAGCTCCCTGAACGCAGGGTGGTAAGCTCCAGCAAGCATGTTTTCACGGAGTGAGCCGCTGTCATGCAGACCGAGACGAATAACGCTTATGCCCTTTTCCTCAAAGAACCTGAGCAGCCCTGCACACGCCTTTACAGCCTGTTCAAGCGTCTGGGGCTGATATTCTCCTTTTTTATACAGCTCACCGAGCACGGTCCCGTTCAACACAACGGTAGGATATATCCTCACCGTATCCGGAGCAAGTTCTGCGAGCCTTTCCGCAGTATAAAAATCAGTCTCCTCACTGCTGCGGTAGAGTCCCGTCATCATTTGAAGTCCCAGAGAAAAGCCATAGCTTTTTATCAGTTCAGATGCATTTACAACATCCTGAGCCGTATGACCTCTGTGATTGGCTTCAAGCACCTCGTCCGACATGCTCTGCGCGCCTAATTCGACAGAAGTCACTCCGCTTTCCTTCAGGATATCGAGCACCTCAGTGTCGATAGCGTCAGGTCTTGTAGATAGCCTGATGCCTGCAAATTCCCCGCTTTTAACATAGGGAGAAGCAGCATCGAGGAGCCCCTTCATGTAGCTGCGCTCTATTGCAGTAAAGCTTCCGCCGAAAAAGGCTATCTCGGCATTACGAGTATTCTCTCCGAGACTTTGTCTCGCTGTATCTACAGCCGTTATCACATCCCTTGCAGAGGGCTGTACCGCCTGTCCTGTTATCTCCTTCTGGTCGCAAAAGCTGCACGCATGAGGGCAGCCGTTATGCGGCACAAAAATTGCTACATTTGAATGCTTCAATATCCCATCAACTCCAAAGCTTCACGAGCGGCCTGCTGTTCGGCTTCCTTTTTGCTCCTGCCGCCGCCTCGTCCTATTATATTATTGTTCAGATGCACCTCAACATAGAAGTGCTTGTCATGGTCGGGTCCTTCCTCTCCTGTGAGAACATAGGAAAGATGCTCCTCCGGATTTTTCTGTATTATCTCCTGAAGTGTCGTCTTATAATCCTTGAAAGCTCTCGGCTTGGGATTCCTCAGCTCAGGCTCAATGAACCGCAGAATGAATTTTCTTGCCTGCTCCATACCGCCGTCAAGATAGATCGAGGCTATTATCGCCTCAAAGGCATCGGCAAGTATCGAGGGTCTTTCATTGCCCTTGAGATTTCTCTCACCCCTGCTCAGTCTGAGACATTCGCCAACCCCAAGGGATCTTGAAAAACGGCACAGGCTTTTTTCACACACCAGAGCAGCTCTGAGCTTGGAAAGCTCGCCCTCAGGCAGCTCCGGACAGTTGCGGTAGATATAGTCAGAAACCACTACGCTGAGCACGGAATCACCCAGAAACTCAAGTCTTTCGTTGCTTTTCACACCATGTCTGACCTCGTTTGCATAGGACGAATGAGTGAGTGCATTTTCAAGATATGAGATATTTTTATAATGGTAACCTATTTTTTCTTCAAGCTCCTTCATCAGTCAGACGTCTCCTCTTTTTCTGCCTTTAGCTGTGCAAGTCTTGCGGCTATCTTGCCTGTTACATCGGTATTTGCATAATCTATAGCTGACTTCATTGCAGTGATCATCGTTTCAGCCTTTGCGCTGCCGTGTGTTTTCAATACAGGTCTGCATGCTCCCATTATAGGCGCAGCGCCGTATTGATTATAGTCAAAATACTGCTTCAGCTTATAAAGCTCCTTCTTTATCAGACCTGCGGCAAGCTTGGTTTTCAGATTCTTCATGAAAACTCCCTTGAGCTTCTTCATCAGCTCCTTTGCAACGCCCTCGTACATTTTCAGTATCACATTTCCTGTAAAGCCGTCCGCAACTATCACATCGCATACTCCCGCAGGTATGTCTCTTGCTTCGATATTGCCGATAAAGTTGAGTTCCGAAGCCTTAAGCAGTCTGAATGCCTCATGCTGGAGCTCGCCTCCCTTATGATCCTCTGTACCGACATTTGCAAGAGCGACCTTCGGCTCACTTATGCCGAGAACATTTTCCATATATACCGAGCCCATTATTCCGAACTGCTGCAGCATCTCCGGGCGCACCTCGATATTAGCTCCGCTGTCGATAAGCATTACAGGTCCGTCGGACGAGGGCATTATCGGTGCAAAGGCAGGCCGCTTGACTCCCTTTATCCTTTTTACTATCAGCGTTGCGCCCATTATAAGAGCACCGCTGTTACCTGCGGAAAGAAAAGCATCACCGCCGCCCTCAGAGAGAAGTCTGAGTCCGACAGCCATTGAAGATCCGCTTTTTGACTTCATTATCTCTCCTGCATCGTCCTCCATGGTTATCACATCGGGTGCATGATGTATCTCCAGTCCGTCGAGAGCTATTCCGTTCGTATCCGCAGTCCTTTTAATTATCTCCTCATTGCCGACAAGAACGATATCCACTCCCTCATATTTTTCGCGGCAGAGCCTGCAGCCCTTGATTATTTCAAGCGGGGCGTTATCTCCGCCAAATGCATCCACTAATATTTTCATTTTAGTCAACTCCCTGTTTATTTTAATTCGGGCAGAATCCCTTCAAGCGAAGCAAGTGCTCTTCCGGAATATGCCGCAGCTCTTTGTTTTTTATCTTTTATATGCTCCTCCAGCGGAGGAAGTATCCCCATGTTCGCCCCCATGGGCTGAAAATCGCTTACAGTGCTGTCTGAAATATATCTCTGCAGTGCTCCGAGCATTGTTTCTGCGGGCAGTGTCACCGTTTGCTCCTGTTTTATACGCTTTACGGCATTTATACCTGCAAGCATTCCCGATGAGGCGCTTTCCATATAGCCCTCTACGCCTGTCATCTGACCTGCAAAAAACAGCCTTGGCTCGCTTTTCAGCGAATAATCGGAGTTCAGCAGCCTCGGAGAATCCATGAAGGTATTCCTATGCATTACTCCATAGCGGACATATTCTGCATTTTTCAGGGCAGGCACCATTCCGAATACTCTTTTCTGCTCCGGAAATTTAAGATTTGTCTGAAAGCCCACAAGATTATACATGGTCTTTCCTGCGTTCTCACTTCTGAGCTGAACCACAGCCCATGGTCTGTGACCTGTTCGGGGATCTCTCAGACCCACAGGCTTCATAGGCCCGAACCGAAGCGTATCCTGTCCCCTCTGAGCGAGTATCTCAACAGGCATACAGCCCTCATAAACCTTCGGATCAGAAACGTCGACATCGTGTCTTGGCGCTCTTTCAGCATTTACAAGTGCCTCATGGAAGCTCTCGTATTCCTCCTTGTTCATCGGACAGTTTATATAATCGTCCTCTCCCCCTCTGTCATACCTCGATGCGGTAAAGGCGCAGCTCATATCAATGCTTTCAGCCGTAATTACGGGAGCTGCGGCATCGAAGAACGAAAGTGAGCCGCCGCAAAGAACGGAAAGCTTTTCCGCAAGCGCATCGCTCGTCAGAGGCCCTGTTGCTATCACTGTCACCCCATTAGAAGGAAGCTCCGTTACCTCCTTGTCTATAACAGTTATCATCGGGTCGTTTTTTATTGCCTGCGTGACCAGCGAGGAAAAAATCTCACGATCCACAGCAAGAGCTCCTCCTGCCGGAACACGGCATTCATCAGCACATTTCATCAGAAGCGAGCCTATCCTCCTCATTTCCTCCTTAAGAAGTCCGGCAGCGCTCTCGATTCTTGCCGCCTTAAGAGAGTTAGAGCAAACAAGCTCACAGAAATCGGTGCTTTTATGTGCAGGAGTGAGCTTGTGCGGCTTCATTTCATAAAGTCTTACCTCTATCCCTCTTTTTGCGATCTGATATGCAGCCTCGCAGCCTGCAAGACCTGCGCCCACAACATTTATATACATAACCTTTCCCTCGTCATCTGTTTTGCATCAGGGTATTATCCCTGAGTGTGCGCTCACCCTCGGAACAGTTTATAATACAGGTGATTATCCGTTATATTTTATCATATTTCAAGTATAATATCAAGTGTATGAAGCCGTTTTTCAGGGTTTTTGAACTATTTTGGCGAGATGATAATAATGTGAACTGAGTCTCTATTTGCCGATTATTTGACCTGCTTTCTTGCGAGATCATGTCCGGAAGCATTTGATCAGGGATAACTCCGTACTCCAAGCCTTTAATATTGTTCACAGAGGGTCAACTTTTTCAAAAACAGTGACCTGTTTTCAGAGCGACCTTATAAAACATAGGGGATACCCTCTTATGCTGGGCATCCCCTATATAAAGCTCTTGCCGCTTGATCTAACGGATAAAGCGGCTCACGATTTATTCCTTGCCGACCTTTTTCCGGCTCTGTCTATGCGCTTTCCGCTTCTATCTCCTCTCTGAGCCGCGTTATTATTTTTTTCTCAAGTCTTGATATATATGACTGCGATATGCCGAGACTGTCCGCTACCTGCTTCTGCGTATGCGGCTTTTTCCCGTTAAGTCCGAACCGCAGCTCCATTATTGTCAGTTCCCTCTTGTTCAGTCTGCCGACAGCCTTCATGAGCTGCGCCTGCTCCGACTCGGATTCCAGTCTCCTGTCGACTTCGTCGGGATCACTGCCAAGAATATCTGATATCAGCAGTTCGTTTCCGTCGTAATCAACATTCAGCGGCTCGTCTATTGATATCTCGTTTTTCTGTTGTGCGCTTTTTCTGAAATACATCAGTATCTCGTTCTCAATGCACCTTGAAGCATAGGTCGCAAGCTTGATGTTCCGCTGAGGGCAAAAGGTGTTTACCGCTTTTATAAGTCCGATAGTTCCTATTGATATAAGATCTTCCACATTTACGCCCGGGGACTCGAATTTCTTTGCGATATAAACCACAAGCCTGAGATTATGCGTTATCAGCGGCTCTCTTGCTTTTTCATCTCCCTCCGAGATGCGCTTCATGAGCCTTGACTCCTCGTCGCTGCTCAAAGGCGCAGGCAGAGTCTC
>ONFW01000054.1 GCA_900317215.1 uncultured Eubacteriales bacterium
GTGTAGCGCAGGCTCTCATCGTTGTTCTGCTCTGAGTATGCAGAGAAGGTCATGACAGTTTCGCGAGGGAATTCAATGTTGGTATATCCGAATTCATAAGCGACCTTGTCCTCAGTTCGCTCATCAAAGAGCTCCCACAGCTCGGTGTGGTCGTTTGCCGTGCCCTCGCTGAAGCTGATTCCTTTGACAAAGGACGCAAGCTGTTCCTCGCTGACTCCGGTATAGTATATCAGCAGAAGGACATTCATATCATCATAGCTGACATAAATACGGTCGTAGCTGCCGTTTCTGATCTGTTTTATCCGATATGCCGCGTGACCGCAGAGCGTAATTTCCTCGTAGCTGTCAACGTTTTTGACTACCTCTGTGTCCGCACCGTCCTTGGGGCGCATGGGACAGAGGGAGAAAGATCCGCCACTGTTCACTTCTGAGTATTTCAACCCGTCGGTGTTTGGCTCGACAATGATGCCATCGGGGACATCCACATTCATTTTGACATAGACCGGATAATCCTTGTCGGTCGTTTCCATACTCAGCTCAACGCCGTACTTATCGACCGGCTTTGCTAACAATCCAATCAGCTTTGTCGCACCGAATACGGCTGTCGGGATGATGGCGAGTATCAAAACGGCAGCGAGAACGATTCGCGCGGGATGGCTCAGATGCTTCTTGACAGTGGCGCTCTGCTCAGATTGTTCTGCCTCGTGTATCGCTGACGTTACCGAGTAACGAAAGCGTTCCGGTGTGGGCTTATATGCGTTTTTCAGTTTATCCTTCATTGAAATGATCCTTTCATTGTTATTCGAGTCGCGATTCTGTATATTAGAGTCGCGAGATGCAGAAAAGGTTCACTCGGTTGCAGATTCTTAGTACAACTATTGTGCTAAATAATCAGATATATTAAAACAGGGCGGAGTTATTAGCTCCACCCTAATCGTATTCCTAATGTTTATCACGCAGTCTTTGCTGCCGATACTCCATCCCGATACAAGCGTTCCGGGGCAATATCAATATCGCCGTCACACCACATGGGAATGCCGGAGTCGACATAGACTGACTTGAACACTTCTTCATCCTTGAGCGGGACATATACAGGTTTATCGAGATAAGGCTTGAAATCGAAAGTTTTGATCTCGCCGTTTGTGAATTTTACCCAGAGCACATAATCGGGCAACGCTCTGACAGCCATAACTTCTATCAATTCCTGCTTGTTCTCCGCATATGCGATTCCGTCAACTGTATACATAGGTCATCCTCCTTATTGAAGGGGTTCTATCTTTCCGATCGGTTCAGATCGAACCGCTTTATTCCAGTAAGCGTATAATTCGTCCTCGTGAATGATCAGCCACGCCCGAACCAGTCTGAGCTGCTTTTCGGGAATACTTCCTGCCAACAGCTCTCCGTCCAGACCAATCGAAGCTTTATACTCTGCGTATTGCACATGGATATGGGGCTTGTGATGCTGATCGTCATCCGCTTATAACATTCTGATAATGATATTATAGAATCTGCATAATTCCGGCATTGCAATCACCTCTGTATCTTCTATATTCCTATTATAACCGATTTTGAGAGATAGTCAACAGGAAAGCATATCGATACACGACGGTAGACTGATAAAAATAAGCAAACTGACAATCTGTTGATTATTTGATGCTCATAATTGTAAACTCATACTCAAAAGAGAATTAGACGATTAATATACAAATATCACAGGTGTTATTCGGTAAGAGTAATTTTGCTATTATCATTAAAAGAGATTGATGCTCCCCAAAACGCTTATCTTAAAGAGTATTATAGTGAAATAATAGATAATTACGGTATTTATACTTGACCTTCCTTTAATTGCAGCATAAAGCTTGACAGATTATGTTTGATAAACCACGGCCTTGACTTTTTTCTCTCTCCGCGCTAAACTCTAACCACACTGAAAAAGAGGTGAGAACGAATGATTGGTGTAATATATGCAAGATACTCTTCTGACAACCAAAGGGAAGAGAGTATTGACGGACAGTTAAGAGAATGCAAGGCTTTTGCCGAAAAGAACGATATCCAGATCATGGATACCTATATCGACCGTGCATTATCGGCGAAAACAGATAACCGTCCGGATTTTCAGCGAATGATTAAGGATAGTGCTAAGGGTAAGTTTGAAGTTGTCCTGGTATGGAAGCTCGACCGCTTTGCGCGTAATCGCTACGATTCGGCGCATTACAAAACGATTCTTCGAAAGAACGGCGTCAAGGTCGTTTCCGCTACCGAAAGCATTTCTCAGGGA
>ONFW01000090.1 GCA_900317215.1 uncultured Eubacteriales bacterium
CTGTATTCATGTAGCGCCGTATACGAGACCCGTACGTACGGTGCAATGGGAGGTTGAGGGACAAAGTGTCCCTCGGTCTACCCTATTCGGAAATTTTTTAGGATTTGCCCCGATTGTGTATTTTGCACTGTTATTAAATAGTGAAAGGATATCTATAGTATCCAAAAATAAAGGAGGAATTATAAAAATGAAAGCAAAAAAAGGTCTGGCGGCAGCTATTACCGCCGTATCCGTTGCTGCGGCAACGGTCATCAGTGCAGGAGCTATATGTCTTGGAGCATCAGGCAGCATGACGGAGTTTTACTTTGCCGGAGATGAGGAAATTGAGATCGCTCTTGAGGAGCAGATAACACTTGCTTCGGGCAGTAAAGTCACCCTGTCTGCTTTTCTTGATGAAGATGCATTTGATGAGGAGGGAGTGTATACCTTCTATGCTCAGCCTGTAGACGCAAGCAACATAGCAGGAGCTATCCGCACGCTGACAAAAGGAAGCATGAGATTCTATGATGTTGTGGATATCGGCTTCCTTAACGAAAAGGGAAACAATGTCTCGACCTCGTGCCTCTTTACCTTCAAGTATGTCGATGAAGTGCCTGACAGTTCATATAACTGTGTGTTTGTTTGTGAGGATGACGGCCTCAGACAGATCCCTTTTGAAAGAGTAAGCAATGACTCCTTCAGCGTTTGGGCTCCTCATTGCTCAAGATTTATCCTTGCAAGGGTCGAGGTAGTTGCGACTTCTACTGCGCCGGAGTATTCACGTCCCACTTATACCGGAATACCCGAGGTCTCTGGCTGGAGTTATGACGAGTATTCGATTCCCGAGGAGGATATAGGTCCTCCTATCGTATCTTATCCCGAGGAAATTGAGGAAAATACAGAGAGCCAGCTCTCTGCTTCCGACGATGAATCGCAGAACGGAAATACGGAGAGTCAGATCTCTGCTTCCGACGATGAATCTCAGAACGGAAATACAGAGCAGACCTCGCAGAACAAGACTCCCGATCCTTCGGATAAGGGTGCAAATACCGGAGATGACCGCATACTTACAATTGTATTTGCAGCGGTTGCCATTTCATCTGTCGGTATAGCATTATTTGCAGGCAGAAAAAAGTCTGAGAGCTGAAAATAATAATAACAGGCAAAAAAGCCGTACAGCGCCGTAACAGCGTGTGTGCGGCTTTTTTCTATGACATGTCTGCATGAACCTGCATTACTGGACGACAAATGATATGAGCAGTGCTTACTGCAGCAGGCGGTCATGCCGTGAGACGATCCCTGAGCAGGAGAAGAAGCTTTTTTTCTCTGCGGGAAACCTGAACCTGTGTCATTCCGAGTCTTTCGGCTGTTTTTGACTGTGTAAGCCCGCCGAAAAATCTCAGGCGGATGAGCTCTCTGTCCTGAAGCCCGAGCTTTTCAAGCTCACTGTAAAGTGCAAGCTCCTCGGTCAGCCTTTCATCGGGTGGCTCAATTGGAATATCGCTCTGACATTCACCCTCCTCATCGGATATCGTCAGCGAAAGCGGCTGCTGAGCGGCATTCAGTGCCTCTGCGGTCTGCTCAGGAGAAAGACCGAGATGCATGGCAAGCTCTGATACCGTAGGCTCCCGACCCGTCTGCAGAAGGATATCCTGAGCCTCCTTTGCGGCTTTCATAGAAAGCTCCTTCAGTCCTCTTGACACCTTGACGGCGCCTCCGTCACGGAAAAGCTTTTTTATCTCTCCGAGAATAACAGGTACGGCGTATGTCGAAAACCTGTATCCGAGCTCCCGATCAAATCTGTCGGCAGCCTTTATAAGCCCCAGACAGCCTGCCTGAAAAAGATCGTCATAGTCGATCCCCTTTCCCTTAAAGCGCTTTGCACAGGTATGAACAAGCCCTAAATTCTGCTCAATGAATTCATCCGCCTCAGCCATTGCTCAGTCTCCTGCTGAGGGCCTTTTTCAAAGTTACTGTTGTACCCCTTCCGGGCTTTGAACGAACACTGACCTTATCCGTGAAGCTCTGCATGACAGCAAAACCAAGACCGGCCCTGTCCTCGGAGGGTGCGGTCGTAAACAAAGGCTCCATAGCCTGCTTTATGTTTTCAATGCCGCAGCCGCTGTCGTGAATGCGAACTATAACGCTGTTATCGGAAAGGAGCTTTACGTTTACTGTTATCTTGCCTATCTCATTCTTATATGCGTGTACAACACAGTTTGTCACAGCTTCGGATACCGCTGTTCTTATGTCGTTAAGCTCGCCTATGGTGGGGTCGAGCTGGGCGATAAATGCCGCAGCAGCAGAGCGGGCAAAGCCTTCGTTTGAAGAACGGCTCTCAAAGCTCATATTCATTTCATTAATAACTGTCACTTGTCATTTCCTGCCTTTCGTTTTCAATAATATCAAGGGTACCCAGTCCGGAAAGCAGCATGAGCTTTTCAAGCTCCCGCGGAACATTCACAGCCTTGAGATATCCTCCGTAAAGCCCCATCATTCTGTAACGCCCCATTATCAGACCGATCCCGGAGCTGTCCATGAAGCTTACCGATGAAAAATCAAGCCTCAGCTCTCGGGGCTTCTTCTGGTGGATCAGTCTGTCGGTCTGCTCTCTGATGAGTCTTGCGCTGTGATGGTCAATTTCTCCGAAAAGCTGCACGGTCATAGTGCGGTTATCGAAGCTGATCCTGCATTTCATTTCATCACTCTCCCGAATAGATAGCTTTTATCAGATACTACCACAGCCTTTGTAAATTTTTTGCCGAAACAGGAGTGTAACTAAAGAAAAACACAGACGAAATGATCTATGGGGCAGAGCAGGGAGATCGATTCCGTATCATGACGGCAGTTCCTCGGTTGATGTGTAATTAAGGTAATAAAGAGGAGGGCAGGGGAATATAAATTGATTGAAAACAAAATGAGAGGGTGCAGGGTATGGAATATCAGCTTACAAGGGAGATCTGTTCCGTTTGCGAAACGCTGATTGAAGGAACGAAGGAACAGCCGATAGATATCGGTCTTGAGCTTCCCGATTACTGCCCCGATATAGAGAGGATACTCAAATGCAGAGTATCGCCCTCTGTTACGGGCAGAACTATCTCGGGTGATGTGCTGGAGATCAACGGCACAGCGCTGTTAAGCCTTTATTATATCGACAGTAAAAAACAGTCAATAAGACTGTGTGAGCATCAGAGCCCTTTTTCGTGCAGCTTTCAGCTAAAGGAGCCTGCACCTGAGGCGGCAGTGTCTGTAAGGCTGAGAACTGAATACCTCAACTGCCGTGCGGTTAGCCCCCGCAAAGCGGATATCCATGGTGCCTTTTCGGTCATCGTGTCTGTTTTTACGGGCAGCGAGCAGGAGTATATCACCGGAATAATTGGAGATGATATCCAGCAGAGTCTGAGGCATGAGACAGTGAGCAGGGTTTGCGGCTGTTCACAGCAGCAGTTTTCGATAACAGAGGTGCTTGATATAGGTCAGGGAAAGGGCTTGCCCGAAAGCATTCTCAGGAGCGATCTCAGCGTTAGCTGTCAGAGTATCAAGGCGCTCTCGGATAAGCTGATGCTCAGCGGCGAGGCAGTGCTCCGTATCCTGTATCTCACCGATGCAGAATCAGGTGCACGAGATACAATGACCTTCAATATACCCTTTACTCAGGTTATAGATGCCAAGGGTGTAACAGACAGCACAGTAAATGAAGTAAGACTTGAGGTGATGAGCTATTCGGCAAATCTCAGATCGGAATATGATGAGAACAGCACGCTTGTGATGCTTGACGCAAGACTGTGCGCCGCTGTTATTGCCTGTGAGGATATGGAGATATCTATTATAGAGGACGCATATTCCACTGACTTCGACCTTGAGCTTGAATATAAGCAATACAAGGTTATAAGGCTTGTGTCACTTCCCGATATCACGCATTTTGCGGAGGCTCAGATCTCCTCGGGAGATAATGCTATAACTCAGATCCTTGATCTATGGACTGAGGGTGTGAGCAGCATCTGTGTGTATGAAAACGATGATCTCAGCATAAGAGGAAAGCTTGTCTGCTGTATGCTCGCTCTCGATAATGACGGAGTGCCGTTCTATATTGAGCGTCCCGTTGAATTTGCTGTTTCTCCCGATATACCGGCAGGGCTATCAAGTCCGGCGGCAAGGATAGACGTCGCAGTAAAAAACATTTCGTTCCGCATCACAGGAGACAATACAGTTGATATCAGGGCGGAGCTGAGGCTTACTGGCTCGGTATATGAGAATCTGCGCATCAGGGGAGCAGCATCGGCTTCGGCGTCAGAGGATAGCTGCCGGACTAAGGACAGAGCTGCAGCACTCACGCTGTATTATGCAGACGAAGGAGAAAAGCTGTGGGATATTGCGAGAAACTACTGCACGTCTGCGGAGGCGATAAAGCTTGAAAATGAGATGACCGAAGACGTGATAGCGGCAAGAGGAATGCTGCTTATTCCGATGTGATACAGGAGGAGACGGTTATTAATGGAAGAACTCAATATTTACAGAGACATATCACAGCGCACCAACGGAGATATCTATCTTGGTATAGTAGGTCCTGTGCGGACGGGTAAATCCACATTTATAAAGAGGTTTATGGATACCCTTGTTATCCCGAATATCAGCGATGCCGACAGCAGGGAGAGAGCTAATGATGAGCTTCCTCAGTCGGCGGCAGGCAGAACTATCATGACCACCGAGCCGAAATTCGTTCCCGAAAATGCCGTTGAGATCAAGCTTGAAGGAAACGCTGTTTTCAAGGTCAGAATGATAGACTGTGTAGGCTATATAGTACCCGGCGCCTTGGGCTACATAGAGGACGAGGCGCCCAGAATGGTAAAGACTCCATGGTTCGACGAGGCTGTCCCATTTGATATGGCTGCAGAGCTTGGCACAAGAAAGGTCATTACCGACCATTCCACTATAGGACTTGTTGTGACCACTGACGGAAGCATCAGCGATATCGCAAGGGAGGATTATGAGGAGGCGGAGGAAAGAGTAATCAAAGAGCTTAAGGATATCAACAAGCCCTTTGTTGTGCTTCTCAATTCTGTCGAGCCGAGATCTGCAGAGGCGATAAAGCTGTCCGGAGAGCTGAGTGAAAAATACGGTGTTCCGGTTGAGCCCGTAAGCTGTATGGAGCTTGATGAGCGTGAAATAAAGCGTATTCTTGCCCGTGTGCTTTTTGAATTTCCTGTGAAGGAGATAAAGGTGGATATGCCGAAATGGGTCTCTGCGCTTGAAAAGGAGCATTGGCTAAGGAGCAGGCTGTTTTCGGCTATACAGTCAGGTGCTAAGAATGCGCGCAGGCTTCGGGAGGTGAGCGGAATAGCCGACAGCATCTCGGAGTGTGAGTATGTCGTGAGGGCTGAGACTTCGTCTGTGGATCTGGGGAGCGGTCATGCAAGGATCAGCTTGGAACTTGAGCCTTCGCTGTTCTATAAGGTGCTTGGTGAGAAAACCGGCTTTGATATAACTGACGAGGGAGCTTTGCTTGATGTGATGCTGAAGCTCTCTGAGGTAAGCAGTAAATATGACAGACTAAAGCAGGCTTATGAGGACGTCAACGAAACGGGCTACGGGATCGTAATGCCGACAATGGAGGAGCTGACCCTTGAGGAGCCTGAGATAATAAGACAGGGCGGAAGATACGGAGTGAGGCTCAGGGCGAATGCTCCGTCAATACACATGATGAAAACGACAATAAAAACCGAGATAACCCCGATAGTAGGCTCGGAGCAGCAGAGTGAGGAGTTGGTGGGTTATCTGCTCAGGGAATTTGAGGAGGAGCCGTCAAAGCTGTGGAACTCTGATATATTCGGGAAATCCCTGCATGAGCTTGTAAATGAAGGCCTGCAGAACAAGCTTTACAGAATGCCTGCGGACGCACGCAAGAAGGTAAAGGAGACAACAGAGAGAATAATCAACGACGGCTGCAACGGACTTATCTGTATTATCCTGTAGTTTCGTTATGAAGGAGATAAACAATAACTCAATAACGATATGGGGGAGTATAGCAGGCTTTTTTATAGTATCGCTAATGGGTACGGCGTTTCATTATATGTACGGCTTTTCTCAGGGCAATATTCTCACAGGTATTTTTACCCCGATAAACGAAAGCCTCCGTGAGCATTTAAAGCTCTTGCTGTACCCGTATCTGCTGTATATGTCGGCGGAATACCTGATATTCGGCAGGAAAATAAAGGGCTTCGTATTTTCTATGACTGCCGGAATGCTTTGCGGACTTATACTTATTCCCCTGTGCTTCTATGGCTACAGCATTTTCACCAAGACGAATATTGCGGCGCTGGATATTCTGATCTACTATCTTTCCGTAGTAATAGCTTTTTTTATCAGCGCGGAGAGAATAATAAGCAGGAAGGACGAAGCGCCGCATAAAAACAGGCTGGCTGTCATTATCATTGCGGCGCTTATACTGATATTCACTGTGCTGACTCTTTATTCACCCGACACGGCTCTGTACGCAGGTGCATAGATGTGTCTCCGCTGCCGTTCCTGTGTTTTGATACAGCGGATAACAG
>ONFW01000151.1 GCA_900317215.1 uncultured Eubacteriales bacterium
ACGAGGTCAGTGCAGGACTTGATACCGTAGCTGTGCGCTGCCCGTCGGACAAGAATGCGAGAAGGCTCATTGAGCTTTCCTGTCCCCTTGCTGCCCCTTCTGCAAATCTTTCGGGCAGCCCCAGCCCCACTACGGTTCGTCATGTGATCGACGACATGAACGGCAGGATAGACGCCATAATAGACGGCGGCGACTGCGAGGTGGGTGTGGAGTCAACAGTAATAACGCTTGCTCAGGAGCCGCCCCGTCTTTTAAGACCGGGCGGCATTACCCTTGAACAGCTTCGTCAGGTTATCGGAGAGGTCGAGGTGGATCCTGCCGTGACTGAGCCGCTAAAAAAGGGTGAGCAGGCGGCAAGCCCGGGAATGAAGTATAAGCATTATTCTCCGAGAGCAAACGTAATTCTTTTAAAAGGCAGCAGAGAGGGATATATCTCTTATGTGAATGCCCGCAGCACCGGCAATACTGCTGCTTTATGCTATGACGAGGATATAAAAAGGCTGACTCTTCCGTATATTTCCATAGGCGGGGCTGAGGACTACTGCACCCAGGCAAACAGACTGTTTGCCGCACTGAGAGAGGCGGACGAAAAGGGATTTGATACGGTATATGCACATTGTCCCGATACCTGCGGAGTAGGGCTTGCCGTATATAACAGAATGATAAGAGCCGCAGGCTTTGAGGTGATAGAGCTTGGTTAGCGTTGTAATAGGACTGACAGGGCAGACGGGCGCAGGCAAATCGACACTTGCTTCCTATGCGGAAGAAAAAGGCTGCAGAGTAGTCAATGCCGATGCTGTAGCAAGAGAGGTCATGCAGGCAGGTTCTTCTCTGCTTAAGGGACTTGCAGAAATTTTCGGATATGATATAATAGACGATAAGGGCGGACTTAAAAGAAGGCTGCTTGCTGAAAGAGCCTTTTCAACAAAGGAAAATACAGAGCTTCTCAACAGAATGACCCATTCCTGCATAAACCGGCGTGCGGAGGAATACATAAAAGAGTACAGAAAAGAGGGCGGCGTTATTGTATATGACTGTCCCTTGCTTTTTGAGAGCGGCGGCGATGCTCTGTGTGATATCACTGCGGCTGTAACAGCGCCGGAGAGCGTCAGAATGAACAGGATAATGAGCCGTGACGGTCTGACGGAGAAAGAGGCTTTGCTGAGAATAAGGGCGCAGAAGGACGAGGACTTTTACCGAACCGGGGCGGATGTGGTGATAGACGGTTCGGCAGAAATGGAGAAGGTCATCAGGGATTTCGACGCCTTTCTTGAAGAAACGGCCCGTGAAAGAGGTATTCTATGAAAAAATTTACGATAAAGACCCTTGCGTTTATTCTGGTGACGTTTGGCTTGATAGCTCTTGCGGCAGTCGGACTGAGGATGCTGAACAAAACTGCGGTCGACACCTCCTATCCTCTTAAGTATGAGAAGGAGATAAATGCTGCCGCTGAGAAATACGGGGTGGACAAGGCGCTCATCTTTGCTGTGATAAAGACCGAGAGCGACTTCGATCCGGATGCAAGGAGCCATGCAGGGGCTATCGGACTGATGCAGATTGTGCCTGACACCTTTACATGGATGCAGACATATTATAAGGATGAGAACAGCTATGATTTTGATGATCTCTATGACCCTGCGCTGAACATAGACTACGGAGCCGAGGTGCTTTCGGTGCTGCTTGAAATGTATGAAGCGGAGGAGACTGCGGTATGCGCTTATAATGCTGGTCTCGGGCATGTGAATGACTGGCTGGCTGACACTGAATACTCCGACGACGGCAAGACTCTGAAAAAAATTCCTTTCAAGGAAAGCGAAAACTATGTCAGACTCGTTGAAAGAAACAAGAGCATCTATAACAAGCTTTACTTTGATAAAAAACAATAAAGGAGAGAATACAATGTGCGAAGAAAAAAATGAAAAAAAGGAAAAGACAGAGGCTGAGCTTCTGAAGGAAAAGCTGCTTATCAAAAGAGAGAGCGGAGCAAAGACGCTGCCGGTTGAGGAGATCAAAAAGGCTGATGAGTTCTGCAAGGGCTATATGAGCTTTCTCGACAGGGCAAAGACAGAGAGAGAAGCAGTTGCAATAACGATTGCCGCTGCCGAGGCAAGGGGTTTTACGGAGTATGACCCCGATCTTACCTATAAGCCGGGCGATCAGGTTTATGTCAATAACAGAGGAAAGGCTCTCATACTCTGCGTTTTCGGCAAAAACGGCACAAAAAACGGCGTAAGGCTCGGAATAGCGCATATAGATTCGCCACGTCTTGACCTGAAGCCGAATCCTCTTTATGAGAGCAACGATCTTGCTATGTTCAAGACACACTACTACGGCGGAATAAAGAAATATCAGTGGCCGACTGTTCCGCTTGCTCTCCACGGAGTTGTTGTGATGAAGAACGGCGAGGTAAAAAATGTGTATATCGGCGACGATGAGAGCGAGCCGTGCTTCGTTGTCAGCGATCTTCTTCCTCATCTTGCCGTTGAGCAGATGTCAAAGGTGATGACAAAGGCATTTGACGGCGAGATGCTTAATGTGCTTGTCGGCAGCAGACCTTTCAGGAAGGATGAGGACAGCGAGAGCGTCAAGCTGAACATAATGAATATCCTTTACGAAAAGTATGGCTTTACGGAGGAGGACTTTGTTTCGGCTGATCTCACCATGGTGCCTGCCGGCAGGGCAAGGGAGGTCGGTCTTGACAGGAGTATGATAGGCGCTTACGGTCATGACGATAAGGTGTGCGCTTATCCCGCTATCCTTGCGGCGTTTGACACTGAGCTGCCGGATTCTACAGTAATAACCGTTCTCACCGACCGTGAGGAGATAGGCAGTGACGGCGCAACGGGAATGAAGTGTACCTATCTTGCAGACTTTATAGCAGATCTTGCCGAGGCTGACGGAATGAGACTGCGTCATGTAATGGCAAAGACGACCTGTCTCTCCGCAGATGTCAATGCAGCCTTCGACCCCACCTATGCGAGCGCATTTGAGGCGAATAATTCAAGCTATATCAACAACGGAGCCGTTATCACAAAGTATACCGGCAGCGGGGGAAAATACAGCACCTCAGATGCCACAGCCGAATATATGGCAAGGATAAGAAGGATACTTGATGAGAAAGAGGTGCTGTGGCAGACAGGCGAGCTTGGCAAGGTGGACGGCGGCGGCGGCGGAACTATCGCAAAATTTATTGCGAATCTTAATGCCGATGTTGTTGATCTCGGCGTGCCCGTGCTGAGCATGCATGCTCCCTTTGAGGTTGTGTCTAAGATTGATGTTTTCGAGACCTTCAGAGCGCTGTATGAGTTCTATAATTACCCGTCCGAGTATGATATGAAGGAAGAATAAGATCGTATAAAAGAGGCTATCGGCATTAAAGACAGCCTCTTTTTACTTTTTGCGCTGATAAGCTTTTGCATATCTGCGGCTAAATCAACAATTCGGGTGTAAAGCTGAAAGGATTATTATGCAAAAATGAAATATTGAGTAACAATAATGTTACAAAGCGGATTTTATATTGACAATTTACTCCCAATGTATTATCATTACAAAAGAATTGCTTTATTTATTTCGGTTAATTCTAAACATATATTTAGTGCATAATATACAAAGTTGTTCGGCTTTACAGAAAAAAATCGGACATCACGCAGACGGTTCCCCCGTCTGTATTACTCAGATATACAGCCTGTTGAGGAGTGTTGCTTTTTGAGACAGATAGTTATAAACGGAGGAAAAAGACTTGAGGGAACAGTAAATATCAGTGGAGCAAAAAATGCTGCCGTAGCTATCATCCCCGCCGTTATCCTGTCTGACGGAGTCTGCCGTATCGAGAATATCCCCAATATTATGGACGTGAACTATATAGCAAATATAATGCATGAAATGGGAGCAAGGGTAAACAGGATAAATAAATCTACCCTTGAGATAGACCCCTCATATATCAGAAGACCCGTTGCGGACTATGATATCGTGAGGCGTATGCGTGCGTCCTGCTATCTTCTCGGCTCTATGCTCGGCAAGTTCCGCCATGCAGAGGTGGCTCTTCCCGGCGGCTGTGATTTTGGTGTAAGACCCATAGATCAGCACCTCAAGGGCTTCAGTATCCTCGGCGCTGTTCACAGCGTTTCAGGCGGAATGATAACTGTAAAGGCAGATAACCTTATAGGTGGACATGTGTATCTTGATGTCGTTTCAGTGGGTGCGACTGTTAATATCATGCTTGCCGCAGTCAAGGCGGAGGGCAGGACTATTATTGAAAATGCCGCTAAAGAACCGCATATCGTCGATCTTGCCAACTTCCTCAACTCAATGGGCGCCGATGTCAGAGGCGCAGGCACCGATGTTATCAAGATCAACGGTGTAAAGCATTTGAACGGTACAACCTATTCGATAATCCCCGACCAGATCGAGGCAGGTACATACATGGTAGCTGCCGCAGCGACAGGCGGAGATGTTATGATAAAAAATGTTATAACCAAGCATCTTGACCCCATTACCCTCAAACTGCGTGAAATGGGTATTCAGGTGGAAGAATACGATGATGCTGTGAGAGTCTCAAGAACAGGAGAGCTGAAACGCTGCAACGTAAAGACTCATCCTCATCCCGGATTTCCGACAGATATGCAGCCGCAGATCGCTGCCCTGCTCTCTATAGCTCAGGGTACGAGCATCGTTACCGAGGCTGTTTGGGACAACCGCTTCCGCTATGTCGAGGAACTCAAGAGAATGGGTGCGGTTATTTCGGTAGACGGCAAGGTCGCTGTAATCGAAGGGGTAAAGGAGCTCAACGGAGCGCCTGTAAAGGCAACTGATCTTCGTGCAGGAGCAGCTATGGTCATAGCAGCCCTCAGTGCAAGAGGTATAACACATATAGAGGATATAGAATATATCGAGAGAGGCTATGAGGATATAGTCGAAAAGCTCTCAGCTCTCGGTGCGGATATCCGCATAATCTATACCGACGACGGTGTGGCTCAGAGAGCATAAACGGATCTGTTCAGGTGCATTATCCGAAAGGGTAATGTGCCTGCTTTGATATCGGAGACATTTAAGGGAAAGGGTGTAAATATGCCAAAGCTTTGTCCGCTTTTCAGCGGAAGCTCGGGAAACAGCTATTATCTTGAAAGCGCAGGCAGCGGAATACTCATTGACTGCGGCAGAAATGCAAAGCAGATAGAGCTTGCACTGCGTGAAAGGGAGATCGACCTCAACAGAATAAGGGCTGTGTTCATTACGCATGAGCATAGCGACCATATCAGTGCTCTTAAGGTGTTTGCATCAAGATATAAGCTCAGAGTCTATGCCACAGAGGGAACAGGAGCTGAGCTGAGAGCTAAGGGATTGATAAAGGACGATACAGTGCTTCTGAGTGCGGACTATAAGGGCGTTGAGCTTGACAGCATGCGAATAACACCGTTTCCTATATCCCACGACTGCGCGGAGGGCTGCGGCTACTTTGTGGAGACTCAGGACGGGCGCAGAACGGCTT
Organism: uncultured Eubacteriales bacterium; assembly: GCA_900317215.1. GTDB lineage: Bacteria > Bacillota > Clostridia > Oscillospirales > Acutalibacteraceae > UBA1213. The sequence continues at coordinate 5,489 of ONFW01000151.1, forward strand.
TTGCAACAGACACGGGAATCATTACCCCTGAAATAAAAAAAGCTCTGACCGGCTGTGATACTGTCGTTCTGGAGTCAAACCATGATGTCGGAATGCTGCAGTGCGGCGGATACCCTTACATACTAAAAAGAAGGATACTCTCCGACAGAGGACACCTTTCAAATGAGGAGTGCGCCCGAATCGCTGCTCAGCTTGTCGGGACGGGTACTACAAGACTCCTTCTTGCCCACCTGAGCCGTGAAAACAATATTCCGGAGCTTGCAGAAAAAACAGCATTGTGTGAGCTGCAGTGCTCTGGCATGAAAAAAGGTATAGATTATTTGTTGTCGGTCGTTCCCGAGACCGGACAGGCAGTTCCTGTGATATACTGACAGCATCAGCGTTACGATCAAGTATAGTTTTATGCTCTCGGGGAGATGATAAGGTGAACATAAGCATAATTTGCGTGGGCAGACTGAAGGAAAGGTATTGGGAAGATGCCTGCAGAGAGTATTCAAAAAGACTGAACGGTATCTGTTCCTTCAATATCATAGAAACGGACGAGGAAAGGATATCGGACAGCCCGCACAGTGCGGATATCAGGAAAACTCTTGAGAAAGAGGGAAAGCGTTTGCTTGCCGCAGTTCCAAAGGGCGCTGCGATAATAGCAATGTGTATTGAGGGCAGGCAAAAAAGCTCGGAGGAACTTGCGGAACAGATAGAGGAGCTTGCTCTGAGCGGAGTGAGCAGCATCGCCTTTATCATAGGCGGCTCGTGGGGACTGTCTGAGGAGGTAAAGAATAAAGCGAGGCTGAAGCTTTCGATGTCGGAGATGACCTTTCCGCATCAGCTTGCAAGGGTGATGCTGTGCGAGCAGATATACCGTTCGTTTCAGATCAATTCTGGCACGCAATATCACAAATGAAAAGGAGGCGTACAAACTGTGCGCGTCACCGACAATTACAGCATTTATTATAAAGAAAACTGCATTGGCGTATACCTTTGGTTCAGCAGCGGGAAAAAAAGCTACAGCGCGGTAAGATATGAGCTGCCATGCCTGAAAGAAAAGGGCGTTCCGAAGGAGCTGACAAAGGACTTCGACGGACCGCTCCCTTATCTTGAGGCATTGATGCAGAAAGAAAACCGTGCAGGGAACACAAGGCATATTGTTTATATATCCGGTGATATCACTATAAAAAGAACACCTTATGAAACAGGCGTGAGTTTTATTGTGTATGATATGAACGCCAAAAGGGGCGCGGAGGGCTATTCCGAAAAAAGGTATGTCACTGCTCACACAGAAGGCGGCAGGGAGACAGAGGACATGAACGAATGGGCCTCATGGTACCGATTTAACAAAATGGATGACGGCACCTATGAAGCCGAGCTTGACGAAGCATGGTTCTGGGGCGGCGGTCACAACGATGGCGGTACCATACACACAGAGATACCTGAGGAGTGGTTCTGTTTGCCTTATGACGATTTTCTTGAAAAAGTCGTAACTCTTTCCCGAGCGGCTCATTACGGTTTTACCGCAGACGAGCTGAGGAAAAGAGAGGGGCTCAGAGATTTTTTCGGGTTTTGAGAGCCTCTGTGTCAGAGGGCGGCAAGCTGACGCCCCCGTGTTTCGACGAGATCGACTGTA
>ONFW01000030.1 GCA_900317215.1 uncultured Eubacteriales bacterium
AGAAAGGATATGCTCGATAGGATAGAGATCCCTTCTGCAGCAAGGCTCCCCGCCCGATGCTCAATGAGATGCCCCCCTACTCCCTTTTCCCCTGCCGAAACCGGCTTTATCGGAATGACGGTGAAGGAAACACCTAAGACTGCTCATTTACGCTTCTGTCCCGAATGTGGCTCAGCCGTTGAAAAGGATACAAATAAATTCTGCTCCATGTGCGGCTACAAGCTTCCTTTTAATGAATAAGCAGACAGCAAGAGCGCATAACAGATACACAAGGGAGATGCTCTTATGAAGGGACCGAGCTTTTCAGTGATAATACCTGCACATAATGAGGAAAAATATGTTGAGCGATGTATAAGCAGCGTCAGACGAGCGGCGAATTATTACGGCGGAAAAACAGAAATAATTGTTGTATGCAACAGATGTACCGACCGTACCGCACAGCTTGCAGAGGCTAAGGGCGCAAGAGTTCTTTTTAACGACGAAAGATGCATTGCAGAAGTACGCAACACAGGAATTTTTTCGGCAAGCGGCGATATTATCGTAACGATAGACTGCGATAATCTTATGACCAAGGGAACGCTTAAGGAGATCGCCTATCTTATGTCGACCGGTCTTTATATTGGCGGCGGAGCGCCTGTCTGCTTTGAAAGGCACTCCCTTCCCCTACTCCTCAACGAAAAGCTCTGCGCTCTCGGATTCAGACTTACAGGCTTGTACTGCGGGATATTCTGGGCTGAGAAAAAAACTTTCGAGGCTATCGGAGGCTTTGCGGAGAAAAAAGCAATGGAGGATGTTTATACCGCTGCAAAACTGAAAAAATACGGCAAAAGGACAGGAAGACTCTACACCTCTCTGAGAAAAAATCATCTTATAAACTCTACAAGAAAATTTGACGACCTCGGAGACTGGCTGTATTTCAGACTTCTTTTTAAAAATGCCGGAGTATTCATAAAGGCGGCTGCAGGAGATCGCAGTCAGCTTGACGCCCTGCTTGACAAGCTGTTCTATGATTATAACAGCGGGAAGGAAACAGATTATGGAATATCTTGATATAGTTGATGAAAACGGAGAACCGACAGGAAGGGTCATAGACAGAGAAACGGCGCACAGTGAGGGCATAAGACACAGAACAGCTCATCTGTGGCTGCTCAGAAAGGGTCCCGACGGAAGGCTGCAGATACTTCTGCAGAAAAGAAGCTCTGTGAAGCCGTCCTTTCCCGGCTGCTACGATATATCAAGCGCCGGACATATACCTGCCGGAGATGACTATATCCCCTCTGCCCTGCGTGAGCTTGAAGAGGAGCTTGGTATAACGGCTCAGGCTGATGAGCTAATCCCCTGCGGGATAAGAAGCATCTGCGTTGACAGGGTGTTTTTCGGAAAGGATTTTCATGACAGACAGGTGTCAAAAGTATTCATTATGTGGAAGGATATTGATGAAAGCGGTTTTTCTCTGCAGAAGGAGGAGGTAGATGAGGTGCGCTGGTTTGACCTTGACGAATGTATCAGGGCAGTGAACAGCAACACCCTCATGCATTGCATAGTACCCGAGGAACTGCTTATGGTGCAGAGAACTGCCGAGGCAACCGCTCCGAGGTGATCGTTATGGGATATTTTTACCGGCTCGACCTTCACGGTCACACAAAGGAAAGCGCAAGAAAGCTTATTGACTCCGAGCTGAGAGGACTGCCCCCGGATACCCGTGAGGTTGAGATAGTACACGGCTTTCATCAGGGAACATCACTCAGGGAAATGGTGAGGGCATATAAGCACCCGAGGATCGAAAGAAAGCTTCTCGGGCTCAACCAGGGCTCGACGATCTTCATAATAAAAAAGCCGAATAACAAATAATAAATCCGCCGGCAGCCAATTAAGACTGCGGCGGATTTATTATATGCCCTTTTTTATCATGTCAATCAGTATCTACATTTGCAAGCGGATTTGCTTTTAGTCCGTTTTCTATCTGCTCATCTGCAATATGGGTGTAGATCTGTGTTGTACCTAAATTTGAATGACCCAGTATCGCCTGCAGCGTCCTGATATCCACCCCGCCCTTCTGATACATCAGCGTAGCGGCGGTATGTCTCAGCTTATGCGGAGAATAGCCCTGATTACCCATTCCTATCCTTTCAAGGTAATGCTCGACCATGTGGTATACTCCCTTGCCGGTCATGCGGCAGTTCTTGCGGCTGATGAAAAGTGCGTTCTTATCGGTTATCCCGTTTACTGGTCTTACCTTAAGATATTCTTTCAGAGCGTTTACGCAGGCAGGATTAAGAGTCAACATTCTCTCCTTGTTGCCCTTTCCCCTTACCGTAAGCACATGCTCGCTGTTGATATCGGAAAGATTGATCCCCACCAGCTCAGAGCGTCTGAGACCGCAGTTCAAAAAGAAAACAAGAATACAGTAGTCTCTTTCCTTGAATTCACCGTCAACGGCCTGCAAAAGCTTAAGGCTTTCTTCAAGGGTAAGATACTTAGGCAGCTTCTTCCCCTTTCTCGGCGCTTCAAGCTCCTCTGTCGGATTGTTCGTAAGGCGGTGCGTCTTTACTGTAAGATATTTATAGAAATCCTTAAGACTTGAGGTCTTTCTCGCCCTTGTAGCGGCTGTGTTGCCGCGTTCGTCCTTGCAGTAGTTCAGATATAGAATGATCTCAGAAAAGGTGACCGAGCCTATCATTTCAAGATCAACACATGATATGTCTATATCATCTGTCTGTATATCATTTTTTACAAGACCTCTGTCCTTGATGATGAAGCGAAAAAAGGTCCGCAGATCACGGTAGTATTCATCTACTGTCAGATCCGACCTACCCTGAATATTTCCGAGATAATTCAGAAATTCACGGATCAGCGGAGGCGCTTCCCTTATAAGGCTGTAGCTCATTTTCAAGCTCCCTCTCTTTTTCTTTTTTTCCCACAAGCCGAAATGCAGATGATAATGCTGCACTCAGCTATTTCTTTCAAGCTCTTTCCTTAACGGGCATTATCCCTCCGATATCATAAAGCCGATTTCGTGAGAGAGAAACGAAAGACACACCGTAGTTTGCAGCAAAGGCTCTCATGCTTTCATAATCAGGGTGCATTGTCACATTGCCGCTGAAGGCAAGCACGTCCCTCGCAATAAGACCACAGCAGCCCCCGATGAAGCCGTAGGAATAACCTTCAAGCTCTATATGCCCGGGTGTGATCTTCAAAGCATCGAGCTTATTTGCAAGACAAAGCCTGTAGATCGATTCGTCAGATGTTATCATGGCGTTTTCGCTGATAACAGCAGAGGAACAGGCTGTATATCGCTGATTCGTATGAAGTATGTGCAGTCCCCTGCTTTCAGCCCTGCTCAGAAGCTCTGAGGCTGTTGTTTTTGTACAGCACAGCAGCTTATCGTTAAGAATACGGGCATTGAGCCCCGGAGCAGCCGCAGAAACATCGTTTGCCGTTCTTTGCAGCAGCAACCCCTCTCCCCTCAGCAGCTTTACAGGCTCCTCTGCAGCGTTGAGGGCTGCCAGCAGCTCTCCCTCGCCGAGATAACAGAAGCTCATGTCTGCATGAAGGCTCTCTGCTCCGCTGATACCCTCAAGCCTGCCCGGGGATATGCTCCTGACCCCGAGCCGTTGAAGCTCATCTGTTATATCCTTTTTTATATCAGACACCAAAGCCAGACTTACGCTTTGCTGCGGAATACAGGCTGCTTCAAGAAATCTCTCATTTTTTATCATAAGCTTACGACCCGTCACAGTGTTCTCAGTGCTTCCACGGGACGAAGCCTTGCAGCCTTAAATGCAGGATAGCTGCCGAAGATCATTCCCGTAATCAAAGAAAAAAGCACCGCTGTGATGATTATATCAATTCCCGGGACGAGCGTCAAGCCAAAAATCCCCGCGCCTATCACAGATAATACCGTACCGAACACTATTCCCGCAGCAGCCCCCGAAAGAGTGAGCAGCACTGCTTCAAAAAGAAATTCAGACACTATTATCCCCGAGGAAGCCCCGAGTGCCTTTTTAATGCCGATCTCCTTTTTTCTTTCCGTTACCGATACGAGCATTACGTTCATTATGCTCAGTCCGGCGACAAAGAGCGACACTATTCCCACGCAGGTGAGTACAGCAGTAAATATGCTTATCATATTGCCGATGTTTTCCTTCTGCTTAGAAAGATCAGTCACCAGATAAGCTCCCTCCATTGACGAGACCCTTTCCATTGCTTTGATTATCTGCTCCGATGCTTCTTCACTGTCCCTTTC
>ONFW01000040.1 GCA_900317215.1 uncultured Eubacteriales bacterium
GAAAGGGGTGATGCCCGATAAAACAAATTATTATCAACTGGAAGGAGGTGAAGTCGAAATGAATGCTAAATCTATCAAAAGGGGACTTGTAAGCCTTGCAGTGACATTCAACATGGCATGTTTATCTGCGCTTACAGTATTTGCCGATAATGAGCAGGCATCAAAAAGCAACTTTAGTGCTGCTCAGGAGGGAGTAAAATCTACTTTTGGCAAGGTCATAAAGTTTGTTGCACCTATCGCATATTCTCTTGTTGCTCTCGTAATCGTAATAATGGGTATAGTCCTCATCTGGGGTGGCGATAAAGCCAAGGAGAAGGTCAAGTCTCATGTAGCTCTTATCATTATAGGCTGCGTGCTTGTTGCAGGCGGAACAGCCATTGCACAGTGGCTTACCGGTTCGATCATGTCAGGCTTCTAAGGAATAGATCGACCCCTGCATATCAGCAAATATGCGGGGGTCACCCCCTATTTTAAGACGGAAAGGAGGTAATTGATATAATAACCGGAACAAAAGGTCTTATATATAAAAGAAAGCTGAGAGAGCATGAAAACGCAAAAATATATTTCAGACAAAGGCGAATAATGCATTACAAAAGTATTATTGGATTTGTGTCGAGGCACACGGAAGCCTTATGCGCCGGTCTGTGCGGAACGACTGTCATACCCGGAACCCAAAAAATCGCTGAGCAAATGGCTCGTGATCCCATTTTTACTCAAATGAGCAGATCCAATGTCTTTCTGGGAGCGATCAGATACATAGGCTATGCGATATTGCTGTTTCTGAAGTATGTTCTGGACGCTGCTGTAGGACTTCTGAACAACGTATACAAGCTGTTCACGTTTAATGCGTCAATTGAGGTTGACAGCTATATTTCGCAGCTTATTCCTCTTTTATGGATACCTTTTGCGATCTCTATTATTATTCTCGGTTATCAGCTCATTCTTAACTCCAAGGACAGACCCGATGCCAACAGGATCGTTCAGAATCTGGCAATATCAATAATTCTGATAACGGGCATACCTCTGATGCTGAATTTAGCCGGTGAGATGACACAGAGCTTTGTCACTGCCGATATTAACAAGCAGGACAAAAACAGCTCCAATCATATAATAGCATCTAATCTTACGGATTATACCTTCCTGTACGACTGGGATCAGCAGATATTTGTACAGAAAACGAAGACGGTGACTGATCCTAAGAACAATACCTCAAGAGAACTCAACGTCAATAACTCGTTTTCGGCAAATGAAAAATACGATGCAGTGAGTCTTATTGATATAAACGAGCAGATGACCTATTGGAATACAAGCGCTAATCCGGACTATTCTTCCAAAGGTGCTGAAACGTGGGATAAGAATGCCTGGACAAACTGGTTGGAGTATAGCGCTTATGGAAATTACCTGAGTCAACAGGAAAAACAGGTGGATTCCTTGTGCTGGCTTGCAACAATAGTTTCCACAGATAAGGACGGAAACTATCAGTGTGAGCACATCAACGAGCTGAAATGGTGGGAGTTCTTCGGTGACGGGTATTATTACCGATATGATATAGATTACTGGCCGTGTCTTATAGAGCTTGCTGCAATGGCTCTTGCGATAATTTACTCATCTATAAAGGTGTGTCGAATTTTATGGGAGCTTGCGGTTTACAGAGTGCTTGCTATGTTCTTTGCGGCAGGAGATCTCCACAACGGCAACCGAATGAAGGAAATAATAAAGGCTACTGCGGCGGCATTTATAGTGATTGCTGTAAATGCGATCCTGCTCAAGTTCTTTACTATTTTCTCTGTTTGGCTGACATCTCAGAATTTTGACGGGTTTACCAAGTCCATAATGCTTATTGCTGTTGCAGTCGCCGTTATAGACGGTCCGAATTTAGTTCAGAAGCTTATCGGCGTTGACGCAGGTCTGAGGTCTGCGGCGGCTACTATAGGCTCTATTTACGCCGCAGGAAAGATAGCAAAGGGTGTAGGAAAGACCGGCGCAAAGGTAGGCAGCGAGGTCAAGGAATTCGGTCAGGACGTGGCTCGTAAGGGTGCAGCCGTAGGCGGTTTCACGGCAGGCTTAGGTGTAAAGGGCGTTAGCAGTATTTATAACAAAGTTCAAGAAGGTAAGACAAAAACACACGAGCAGAGGCAGCACGATAAACAGACTGCCCGAACTGACCGGGCAGTGCAAAATGCAGTTGGTGCAAGTGAGACCGAGAGGCAGGAGAGAACGGCAGCCGTACAGAAGGAAGCCGTAAAGAGCTCCGGTAAAGGCAACACAGATACTGTAGACAACTATACCGATGCAGCACGGAAACTTTACTCCGGCAACAGCGATTCTGCCGAGATAGGCAGGGACGCTTTTGTTGACACCCACGGCGAACAGCTCATTGACGAAGCTGCTCAGACTATGGACGAAGCCAACGCAGGCGGAGCTGAAATGACCGAGAAAGATGCGCTGACCTCTGTTTACAGGGGGAAGCATAATAATGGCGATGACAGTGGCAGTGCAGACGGTACATACAGCAGCTCCACTCAGCAGACTAAGAACAGGATCGACCGTCTCATAGACACTCAGGCGGCGCAGGGCAACTCTGTTCAGGGCGCAAGGCAGAGAAGGTATGAGCAGATAGGCGAGAACGCCAAGATGTTTACAAGACGTGCTGAATACTCGGGAGCAACCGAGATAGATGCTCATACTGAAGCCGCAGCTAACCTAAACGGGCGGACAACTATGTCACGTCAGGCTGTAGACAGGTATCAGGGCAACATGAGTGCTGCGCTCACGCACAGGAACGAGATCATGTCAAAGGCTGGCGCATATATGCAGGAGCACAACAGTGCGCCGAAGAAAACTCAGGCTGAGGGTGTCGGTTATGTTCTGGATAACGCTACAAGCTACGGTATAGACCCGAACAGTGAACAGGCGAAAGCTCTTGAGACCGCCATGAACGACTATCAGAATCAGGCTAATGGCTTGGGTGTGACTGTAGAAAGAGGACAGGCGGCTGCTTATGTTATCAATCATTCTGACAGATACGGAATTGACAGGACATTTGCGGATCACATCAAGGGACAGGCTGCTGAATATCAGAATTCCTCAAGCCGAAGGATCAGCATGGAAGAGGCTGTTTCTCATGTAGTCGCAAACGAGAATGACTATCAGATGAGCTACGGCTTTGACAGTCAGTATGCCGATGACGTTGCGGCTATGCTCACAGCGCAGCAGGCTGAGCCTCGTCAGAGAACATCAGATAGTCCAAGCACCAAGCCTTCGGAAACAAGCAGCAGTACACTTCCGAAGAGCAATATAAACAACAATGCGACCGTAAACAGACTTCTTGCTGAAGAAAGAAGAGCCGGAAACAAGCCGAAAAGATCAGCAGTACAGTCGGCAAAAGCAGGCTTCAGCTTCGGCAGAGGCAAAAAGAAAAAGTAGTTATGAGGTGCGCTCCTCAAAGGGAAGCACCTCAGCTACCCTGAAAAAAGGAGGATACAGCTATGTATATCATGCTCAAAGAACTATCGTCCCCGTTTAAGATCAACAAGTTTATATATGCGGCAGATTTATTCATTCTGGTCGGGTTTGTTGCATCAGGACTGATCCTGAAAAACCTCGTTTATCCCGATCTTCAACTGTTTTTCATGATATATCATATAGGAATAGGCTGCTTTATGACAGCACCCTCATTTGCTAATCCTCAGAAGCGCAATATCCAATCTGTAATTATCCTGCTCCGAAGGACGAGCAACAGAAGAGTATATCATTCAATATCTCTTGTCTACAAGCGCAACGACACCATTAAACTCAAGAAATCATCAGACTCTAAATAAGGAGAGGAAAACCGTGAATAAAAAAGAAAGCTCTGTCCCCAAAAGCACTCTCGAGCTTCTGCCGTTTGTCTGCTTTGATAAGGACATTTTTTATATGAAGGACAAAAGCTATATGGATATCTTTCAGATCACTACAAAAGACCTTATAGCAGCCCCCGATTCCGATGTGGAATTTGATATGCTTCAGTTCGAGAAATTCTACAAGATGTACGCATTTGACTGCAAGATAATAGGGATAAATTTTCCGACTGATACATCACGACAGCAGCAGTATTATCAGCACAGAATAAGCCTAACAGAAAATCCGGTATTCAGGGATTTTCTTAATCGGAAATATGAGGAGCTTGTTGATATCAACCTGAATTATACCGACAGAGAATACTATCTTATGGTGTTTGCGGAAAACTACGAAAAATACCTTGAGGCTAAGAACATCATCAAGGTCACACTAATGTATACCGGGCTTGTCAAAGAAATCAGCTCCGAACGCAAAATCAAGGTCATTACGAAGCTGTCAAACAAATCGACAAGCATCTATGGATAAGTTAAGACAAACGCATACTAAAGCGAGAAAGGAGCGATGCAATTGTTGTTCAGAAAAAGAACCTCACCGGAGGAAGAGGAGCAATTACAGCAGGATAAGGAGCTGATCTCCCGGATCCAGCCGCAGGGAGGCATAACCTTCAGCGATGAAAAGCTTATAAAGACCGGAGACGGATACGAGGTCATAATACATATCTACAGATACCCGAAGTACATTGACAAGTTCTGGCTCACCAACATTGTAAATATCGACAATGTTGTAGTTACTATTGATGTTGAAACAAAGGATCAGCTCAAGGTCAAGCAGAATATCAACAGCTCAATGTCAGAGCAGAGAACAAGAATAATGTATGCTAAGGATATGCAGGAGAAGATAGAGGCCGAGAACGAGTTTTCTGATCTTGAGCAGTTATACAATGAGGTCAGCCGCATGAATCAGATCATGAAGCTTATCCATGTCAGACTGTATGTGTCCGGCAGGACTATTGAGGAAGTCGAGAAAAATGCCGAGGAGATAATGAATCATCTTGAGAGCAACGGCTATAAATCTGCTGTGTTCCTCAACGAGTCACAGCATGAATGGCAGAGTATGTTCAGACCTATAGGCTCATCGAACAACGAAGCAGCGCTGCTGTTCTCCCGCAACGGTCAGCCCTGCACCTCGTCCGCTTTGGCAGGCGGCGACCCGTTCCATTTCACATCGCTTAACGACGAATACGGCTGTCTTTATGGAACATCAATGTCCACGGGCGGAGCAGGAAAAGTAATTCTCGACCTGTTCCACAAGGATAATCAGCGCACCTCTTACAACGGAATCATTATCGGTAAAATGGGTTCCGGCAAGTCAACGCTCCTGAAGAAAATGCTCATGGATAGAGCTATACGTGGAGATTATATCCGGGGCTACGACCCGTCCGGTGAGTTCCGGTATCTTGTCGAGGAACTGGGCGGAAATATCATCTCTCTTGACGGAACGGACGGCATACTCAATATGCTTCAGATAATGATGTCTGCTGAGATAGACAGTATATCTTATGTACAACACATTTCCAAGCTGAATACCATTTACAGATTTCTTTGTCCCGATTGTTCTCAATCAGAGCTTCTGTGGTTTGAGAAGATCGTCCGTAAGCTCTATATAAAGTTTGGCATTATCCCCGAGGACGAGCAGATCGGAAGTCTGAAGCTCACCGATCTTGCTGCCGGTGAGTACCCGATACTGTCAGATCTACTGGAAGTCATCAGGGAAGAAAGATCTCTTCACCCGTCAACAGACGAGGCGTATGCGAATATATGCAGGATAGAGCTTGTTATTGAAAACCTTATAACGAATTACGGCTATATCTTCAACGGGCATACTTCTATTGAGGATATCCTGTCAGATCAGATAGTGTTTTTCGATATCAAGAACCTTGCGGCTATGAAATCGGAGATCTTCGATGCACAACTTTTTTCAAGCCTTTCATTGTGTTGGGACAACTGCATCAAGATAGGAAGACCAATGAAGGAACTGTATGACAATCACAAGATAGAGTGGGAGGATATCAAGCGATTTATGGTGCTCATCGATGAGAGCCATAAGACTATAAATACTAACAAGCCGCATGCTGTCGATCAGGTGTCCGTATTTGCCCGTGAAGCCCGTAAATTCTTCGGCGGGATATATCTTGCCTCTCAGTCGATCCGTGACTTTGTACCTGAAGGCAGCTCAAACACGGCAATTGACAAGATCAAGGTGCTTTTCGACCTGTCACAGTACAAATTTGTGCTTAATCAGGATACAAACGCAATAGAGACCATTGACAGGGTATTCGGACATACCTTTACTCAGACAGAGCTTCACGATATTCCGAAGCTTGCAAAGGGTGAGACTATATTATCTATACAGTCGGCACGGAACATATCATTTCATATAGACGTTACAAACACTGAGCTTGAGCTGTTCAGGGGTGGTGCTTGATATGGCTGTCTATAAAAAGAAACACGGCATTAAATGTCTGCTTGCTGTCACGGCAGGTATTATCCTGTTCGGATTTGTAATTCTCGGTAGTTCGGGTGCCTCGGTAAGCCTTATTCATGAAGGAGCAGAAGAACAGGCCGAACAAGATGCTGCGTCAAAATTGGAAAGCTATATAGAAACCAAAAGCGACCAACAAACGGATATTATAACGGCGGCTGAAGAGGAAATCAAAAAACGTGACGATAATAATATCAGGGGCGGCGATGACTATATAATAGAATTCCAATCAGAGCAGCCGTCTGAGCAGACCTCTGAACAATCCGAAAGTTCTTATGCTGATGCTGTAAAAAAAGTCACAGGCGGCATGGGACTGATCAATGCCCAATGGGACAGCTATTTTGTCGGTTACATCATGAAAACAGCAGGAACAGATATAACTGCATGGAATGCTTACCCGTCTGTCTTTGCGACCAAGATACATAAACAGAAAAGGTTCTCTTTGCCCGATAACCACATACCTAATGTCGGAGAAATAGTATTTTTCGGAAAGCCTCTGAAGGCCTTGTCTGACAGTACGGCTATCAACGCCATGTACTGCGGCATCGTATCCGAAATAGAGACAGTGACCGAAGGAACAACGATAACAGCTATGAGGATAACCGTTATAGAGCCGGATACGGACGGCGGACACACAGAGGGCAATTATGACCACAGGACATCTCATATAAAGAAATATGTCTACGACTTGTACGACACCAAAGGAACGAATCATCACGGGTCTAAAGAATATGAACAGATAATCGGGTACGGCACTGTCATTACAGACCGTCAGAAAGAGACCTCTGCCGAACCTTCAGATGTCGTCCGGCAAAGCTCCGAAGACATACTGATATATAAGATAGAACTGAGATCAACCTATGAAGACGCTAAAAAGGAGAATGAAACGCCATGAAAGAAGCACTCAAGAGCTATAAGCTGTGGCTTATAGTCAGCATAACGCTCATTATTACAATTATCACAATTATTATTTCTTTTTCAGGGAACTATCACGAGCTTGAAGACCTGCGGGGCAAGAGCTATGAGGACGTGAAACAGAGATCCATGATAGCAAGTCTCGCAGACGAAAACTCCGAGTTGAAAAAGGATACTAAAGCGGTGTCAGAGGCAGGAAACATAGACGAAATAATCAAGGCCTATGTTACTGCATATTACAATCTTTCCGGCACCGAGAGCGAAAATCAGAAGGCTCTGCAAATGAAGCCCTATGTCACAGAAGAGCTCTACAGCAAGATGTACGACCCGAATGAACAGGAGCAGCACGTTCCTCCCGCAATGAGGATCATACAGACAGGCACCCTGACTGATACAACGGTACAGGTTACTGACCCTCAGAACGCAAAAGCTATTGCCGAGATAAAAGTCAAATTCTTCTATCCCGACGGGACGACCGATGACTCTAAAGCCATTCTGAAAATGGAATTCAGAAATGAATCTGAATGGAAGCTGTCCGGTGTTTCGTCATCAAACATAGATTTCCTCGAAGTATGGAGATGATCACATGAGCAAGCTCAAAAGCAAGATATACATTATCGTTTTGGTTATCATGCTTCTCGGATATACGTTCTTTCTGACCTCTTCCTGCATATTCCGAAAGCCTCAATCACTCCTTATAAACCCATACGGAGACACTGCAGTGCTGTCTGAAGGAGTAACGCTTACGCTGAAAAAATGGGTCTATTCGCCGGAGGCGGGAACTATGACCGTGTACTTTACCTACAGCTCAGACAGACTCCGGACGAAATTCAGCGTTGACTCTCATGATACTCATTCGGGGTACAGTCTTCCGATGACTGTAAACTATCTTGCTCAAGGAGAATGGCTTGTCAACCTCCTTGATGTCCCTGCCGGTTTTCAGGAGATCTGTATCTCGGTTATACTTGATGAAGAAAGCAATAGTGAGAATGACTTGACTATGGCAACTATAGCGGAGTTCTATACCAATAAGAACGATGTTGAAACGGGCGTTCCTATGGCAAACTACACTGATGAGGAATACAAGATAGAATATCTGAATATCGAGAAGGAGCAAAAAATAGCTGAGATCGAAGAGATCAAGGAAAGAGACAAGCAGCTTGAAGAAGACAACAAATCGTATGCTAAGGCTATAGATCAACTCATCAAGGACAGATACTATCAGACAACGGACGGAATCAATGAATCAAACCGAATGATCGAGAACTATCAGGGCGTTATCGACAGAAATACCGAACAGATCTCCAAGGACAAGATCACCATAGAGGAGCTCAGCACGGAAATAGAAGAGATCGACAAAACGATACAGAAGCTGAAAACAGAGGGGGAAATCGAATGAAGGGCTATAGAGCACTCGCTGATCTGCTGAGAGATGTACTGAAGAACGAGCCGGAGCTGAC
>ONFW01000004.1 GCA_900317215.1 uncultured Eubacteriales bacterium
ATAAAGATCGCATACGCCTTTTTCGAGCAGAAGCAAATTTTCCATAAGATCTCTGTCCTGCATAACTTTCTCCTCCTGTCAAAGCAAACCGTAAAAGCTGCTGAATATCTGCCTGTGATCCTCAGAAAGCTTCTGAACGAGTCCTCTCAGCTCGCTGTCCTGAAGCCTTCCCAGCGTCTCGCTGCACTGTGTCTGAAAATACTTTTCGTGACCCAGCGCGTCTTCTACATACAAAAGCTCTTTGCTTGTCATTGTATGACCTCCTTTATTTGTTGTAGATATAGTATGTCACCGATCCTCCTGTAATATACTTTTTAGCTCTTACAAAAAAGAATAATTATCTTTTGTGATTTTGTTAATTGACAAAAGTGCTCAAATGAAATACCATAAATATGAATATGTTTATGGAGGGCAGGATCATGAACAGCGACCTCTTTTATGAATACTACGGCAGACAGAAGAACGACATGGAGGCTTCTGTCATGCCCTTTACTATATTTCAAAGGATCGAGAACGAGACCCATATCGTTATTATCTCCGAGGGTATGGTCAGGCTTTTCAACGCAGGAAGAAATGAAATAGCTTACATCCTTGAGAACAATATCTATACCACCGTTCATCCGGAGGATGTTGATAAGATAGCCACAGCATGGAATAAGTTCGTCAACGAAACAGAAGTCTTTCATATCGTTTTCAGAAAGCTCATCAACAACAGATTTCTCTCGATCCTCGCAAGGGGAGAGACCTTTATGACGGATACGGGCGAAAAGCTCTTTATCCTCTGGTGCAGCGACGTCACCGATATCGTAAACGCCGAAAAAATGAATACATATTACGATAAGCTCACCAACCTGCCAAATATGTCTGCTTTCGGAGTTCTTGCCGAATACGAGAGAAAGCGCATGCATAAAAAAGGTATAGTACCCGCCTTTGTGTATTTCGATATCAGAGATATGAAGGCAATAAATGAAAAATTCGGCTTTTCAAGAGGCAACGGCATACTTTCGGGCTTGGCTTCGGTACTGAGGGATGTTTTCGGAAAGGATCTTATCGCACGCTTCTCGGACGATCACTTTGTCGTCATGACGGGCAGAAGGCATCTTGAGCAAAAGATCGAGCAGGTCAACGATCAGGTGCTCACAAATCCAACAGGCATACCCGTACAGCTATGTGCAGGCATTTTTATTGACGACAAAATGGGTCTGGATGTATACGCTTCAATAGACAGGGCAAGAATAGCCTGCAAGACGATAAAGGGCGACTATACACGCAAATACCATGTCTTTGACCGTGATATGTTCACTGAATACCGACAGCGCCGTCATGTTCTCAACCACTTTGACGAGGCTCTCGAAAAAGGCTATATCAAGCTTTACTATATGCCTATCGTCCGCACCCTGACAGGCAGGATCTGCGACATGGAGGCTCTTGCAAGGTGGATAGACCCCGAAAAGGGCATGCTGCCGCCGTCACAGTTTATCCCGGTGCTGGAGGATAATCGTCTTATCAACAAGCTCGACCTCTATATGCTGCGAAAGATATGCGAAAGCCTCTCAAAGCAGAAAAGCCTTGATATGCCCCTTGTTCCTGTTTCGGTGAATATTTCAAGGTCAAACTTTGAGGTCTGTGACGTTTTTGACGAGGTGCTTTCTATCGTCAACGAGTACAATATAGCTCATCATCTGCTAACAGTGGAGATAACCGAGAGTGCCTTTATAAAAAATCAGCAGTTCCTCACAAATCAGATAGAAAAATTCCGTGAGGCAGGCTTTAACGTGTGGATGGACGACTTCGGAAGCGAATATTCCTCCCTCAACACACTGCAGGAATACACCTTTGATCTTATAAAGCTCGATATGCGCTTTATGAAAAATTTCAGTCTCACAGGCAAAAACAGACTGATCCTCTCCGATGTTATAAGCATGATCTCAAAGCTCGGAGTAAGTACACTTGCCGAGGGCGTTCAGACAAAGGAGCAGCTCCGCTTCCTGAGGGACGCAGGCTGCGACAAGGCTCAGGGTTTCCTTTTTGGCAAGCCCATGCCCTGCGAGTATTTCTATGAAAAGAAAGCCCTTAAGGGGCTTGAATATGAGGACATCAACAAGACCCCCTATTATGACAAGCTCAGCACAGCAAGCCTGAATCTTGAGGATATACCTCTTGATCTCGGCAAATATTTCGGAGACAATAACGTGACCCCCGTTGCCCTGCTTGAATTTCAGGGCAGTGATAAGTTCCGCATACTCAAAGCAAATAATGCATACAAGGTCTTTCTTGAAGGCATCGGCCAGAACAAGGAAAACATCTACAACGACTATTACAACTGGTACAGACAGCCCTCTCAGCTTTTCGTTGACGCCATAAAGAAATGTCTTTCCTCACGCAAAAGTGAAAGCATCTACGGTGTGCTCGAAAAGAACACAAGAGTCTCAGCTAATGTACAGTTCATTGCCTATGATGCAAAAACCGAAACGGGAGCTGTTCTTGTCATTATCACGCGTCTCGATAACAGTCCACCGCTGCTCGGAGATTGAAGCGGTTTAAACAGATAAATAACTACAGGCACGGTCACCGTTTTACGGAAGCCGTGCCTTTGCTTTCTGCTTAACATAACAACGCCGCACAAGGGACCGGCCTCAAGCCGTAGGTCAGTCCCTGTGCGGTGTTGATTTTTAAGATGATGATTTTTAGCCTTATCAGACTATGATCTCGCCCTCTACGTTGCCGGCAATAGCAGCAGCGTTAGCCTCGTCCGTATCAATGTGCATTGCAGGCGCAAATTTGGGGCTTACTCTTACAACAACATCACCGAAAACGAGCTTTCTGCCTTCGCCGCCTACTGCAACGCTGACGACCTGCTTATCCTTGAAGCCGTTCTCCTCCGCCGTCTTGGGATCAAAATGGATATGTCTTTTTGCAACGATAACACCCTCGCTGAGTTCCACCTCTCCCTTGGGACCAACAAGCTTGCAGGGAGGTGTTCCGGCAACATCACCGGACTCCTTTACCGGAGGAACTATGCCGAGCTTTCTTGCATCTGTAAAGGATACTTCTATCTGACAGGCAGGTCTTACGGGGCCGAGGATAGAGCAGTTGAGCTCTCCCTTGGGACCTACTACCGTGACCTTCTCAAAGCAAAGGAACTGTCCGGGCTGAGAAAGATCCTTTTTGTTTGTAAGCTCTGCGCCCTTGCCAAAAAGTGTCTCAAGAGCCTCCTGAGTTACATGAACGTGACGGGCTGAGGTTTCAACAAGAATTTTCATTTTATTACTCTCCTTTTCTGATTTATCAGCATGATACGCTTTTATAATTTCATTTTACAACGATTTTCCTGAAATGTAAATATCTCACCTTGAACAAATATTTAAACTTTGCCCGTTTTTTTCTATGCCTTTATTCAGCTCAGTCATAGGTATGGTCACAGATCTCTCTGATCTTTGCCTGAAGCTTCAGCATATCCTCAAAGGCGGCGGGCTTATTGTTGGGATTTCTCAGCAGAGCCGCCGGATGAAGTATCGGCATCATCAGTATCCCGCCCTTTTCAAAAAACTGCCCGTGCTCCTTCATTATCTTTATGTCGGGCTTTATTATTCTCGCTGCTGCTATCCTGCCCAGGCATACGACTATTTTGGGTCTGAGTATTGCAAACTGACTGCGAAGCCATTTTATACACTGCTCCTGTTCCTCGGGCAGCGGATCCCTGTTCTGCGGCGGACGGCATTTAACTATATTTGCAATATAGATATTCCTCCTCCTGTCAAGGTCTATTGCCGCAAGCATTTTATCAAGAAGCTGACCTCCTCTGCCAACAAACGGTTCTCCCTGCAGATCCTCGTTTTCTCCCGGACCCTCTCCTATAAACATTACCTCTGCATCGTCTGCGCCGACCCCGAACACCACGTTAGTCCTTGTCTCACAAAGCCCGCAGTTAGTACAGCCGAGACATTCCTGTCTCAGTTTTTCAAATTCTTCATTCTTTGACGACATATTATCACTCCGTATTGTTATTGATACCCTCATTATATCACAGTATCGACCGATAATAAACCATAACTTTTATCCTTCCCTCCCGATCTGCGTTCTCGCATACCGTGAGACTGCCCGATATATGGCGATATAAACAATTAATCACTGTAAAATTTCATTTGAGTTTTTGCTCAATTTATTGTAGAATAATACTGCACGCTCGTTTACGAGCTTATCATATTCCGGAAGTTGTTGATCTGTAAATGAAAAAAATCCTATCTTTATTCATATCGGCGGCTTTGATGCTCAGCGCCCTGTTTATCCCCCCGATAAATGCCCATGCCGCCGAATTCCCCATTGATTTCGGGGTTCACTGTACCTCGCTCTATCTTGAAAACCTCGACACCGAGACGGTGGTCTATACCAAAAATCCCGATCAGAGAAGATACCCCGCCTCCACCACCAAAATAATGACCTATATCATTACGGCCGAGAACGTAAATGACCTTAAAAACACCATGGTCACGGTAAAGAGCAGTATTCTGCACATGCTTGACGGAACGGGAAGCTCAATGGCAGGACTCAGGGCAGACGAAAAGCTCTCCGTATATCAGCTTCTGAACTGTATGATGATCCCCTCCGGCAACGATGCCGCTCTGATACTTGCGGATTATATCGGCAAGGGTGACATAAAAAAATTCGTCGAAATGATGAATGCCAAGGCAAAGGAGCTCGGCTGTGAGGACACTCATTTTGTTAACCCTCACGGGCTTAACGACCCAGATCATTACACAACGGTACGCGACATGGCAAGAATAACGAAATACGCCCGCACCCTGCCTGAGTTCATTGAAATAACCAATACCGTAACCTCCGACATTATCGGCGAGGACAGGTATCTTGTAACTACAAATTCAATGATCGACCCTGTACGCGGCGGCGAGCTTTATTATCCCTATGCCGAGGGCATTAAAACAGGCTCAACGGGAAATGATTCGGGCTACTGCCTTGTTTCTACGGCAACCAAAAACAAATACACCTATCTGTGCGTTGCCTACGGCGCTCCCTATGAGGACGAGGAGCATGAGCTTTTTGAAAACGGCGCCATGCTTGACAGCATCAATTTGTACGACTGGGCTTTCGACAATCTGAGCATAAAGACCGTCCTCGACCGCAAGGAGCTTGCAAAGGAGATCAAGCTTGAGTTCGCCTGGAACAAGGACACCATTCAGCTATCTCCTGCCCACAGCTATTCTACGATACTGCCCGACGATGTTGACATTTCGACAATCACAAAGACCTACAAGGTTCCCGAGAGCATATCTGCACCCGTCTCTGACGGAGATGTTATCGGCAAGGTAGAGCTGAGCTATAACGATCAGCCGCTTGCAACTATAGATCTTATCGCCACCGAAAACATAGACCGCAGTGAGCTATTATCCGCACTTGACAGTCTGAAAGGCTTTGTGACCTCTCAGCCCTTCATAATATTCATTATCGTGGTCGCCGTTCTTGCAGCAGTTTACTTCATCATTATCCTAATATTCCGCAGAAAGAAACGCAGCCAGCGCCCCGTCAAGAAGTACAGGAAGTTCTGACCTCAAAATAACGGGCTCTGCATACGATCTGCAGCCTCGCACCTAAACAAACAGCAGTCCCCTGCCAAACGGCAAAGGACTGCTGTTTTTATTATTCTTTTTATGAATCTCAAAGAGGCGCTCAGTCTTTTATCTCCTCGATCTGATATATCTCGAAGATATCGCCCTCCTTGATGTCGCTGAAGCGTTCAAGGGTTATGCCGCATTCGTAGCCTGCTGCGACCTCCTTCACGCTGTCCTTGAATCTCTGCAGCGAGGCTATGTTGTCGTCCGCAATAACTATACCGTCGCGCACAACTCTTACCTGTGCGCCCCTTGCGACCTTGCCGCTGAGAACATAGGAGCCTGAGACAAGTCCGACATTCGTGATCTTGTAGGTCTGACGCACCTCCACCTTGCCGAGCTGTACCTCTCTGAACTTCGGAGCGAGCATGCCCTTCATAGCCGCCTCGATCTCCTCTATGCAGTCATAAATGATCCTGTAAAGTCTCATGTCAACGCCGTCACGCTTTGCATTCTCCTCGGCCACAGGGTCGGGTCTTACATTAAAGCCCACGATAATAGCGTTTGATGCTGAAGCAAGCATAACGTCGGATTCTCTGATAGCTCCTACGCCGCTGTGTATCACATTGACCCTTATCTCATCATTCGTCAGCTTTTCAAGAGACTGCCTTACAGCTTCTACCGAACCCTGAACGTCTGCCTTGACAATGATCTTGAGCTCCTTCATATCCTCCAGCTTCATCTGATCGAAAAGGTTGTCAAGTGTGACCTTTGTACGGCTGTTGAAGCGCTCCTCCTTTGCGGCGGTCTTTCTCTGCTCTACAAGCTCTCTTGCAAGACGCTCGTCCGATACTGCGTTGAATACATCGCCGCCTACGGGAACATCGTCAAGTCCCGTTATCTCAACAGGCACCGAAGGACCTGCGCTCTTTACACGCTGTCCCTTATCGTTCATCATAGCTCTTACCTTGCCGACTGTAGTGCCTGCAACTATGATATCTCCTACGCTGAGCGTACCGTTCTGTACAAGCACGGTAGCGATAGGTCCTCTGCCCTTGTCAAGCCTTGCCTCTATAACAGTACCCTTTGCGGCGCGGTCGGGATTAGCTCTGAGCTCCTTCATATCCGCAACAAGAAGCACCATTTCAAGCAGCTCGTCTATACCCTCTTTAGTATGCGCCGAAACAGGGATAACGGGCGTATCGCCGCCCCATTCCTCGGGAACGATCTCATATTCAGTGAGCTGCTGCTTGACCTGCTCCACATTTGCACCGGGCTTATCTATCTTATTGACAGCTACGATAATGGATACACCTGCCGCCTTTGCGTGGTTGATAGCCTCAATGGTCTGAGGCATAATGCCGTCGTCTGCGGCTACAACAAGGATAGCTATATCCGTTACCTGAGCACCTCTCGCTCTCATCGTTGTAAACGCCTCATGTCCGGGAGTATCGAGGAAGGTTATCTCTCTGCCGTCTATCTCCACACGGTATGCGCCGATATGCTGCGTGATGCCTCCTGCCTCAGTTGCGGTAACATGTGCATGACGGATACTGTCGAGAAGCGAGGTCTTTCCATGGTCAACATGACCCATTACTACAACGACCGGCGCTCTTGAAACAAGGGTCTCGTCCGTATCGTCGCTGTCATCAATTATCCTCTCCTCTATCGTCTCAACGGTTTCCTTCTCTATCTTTGCGTGGAACTCCATTGCGACAAGCGAAGCTGTATCAAAGTCGATGACGTTATTGACGCTTGCCATTACTCCAAAGCTCATGAGCTTTGTAATTACCTCAGCAGCCCTCGCCTTCAGTCTGAGAGCAAGCTCTCCTACGGTTATCTCGTCGGGTATCTGCACGGTAATAGGCTTTGTCTTTCTGTCCTTTTCTATGCGGCGCATTCTCTCCTGCTCTGTCTCCTTGCGGGAGTTGCGGGGCTTGCCCTTTTGCTGTGACCGCTGGGTTATCTTCTGCTTTGAGACAGTATTGACGTTATGCATCTTTTCGCTTGCAAGACGGTCATACTTCTCGTTATAGCGCTCTATATCAACATTTGAGGAACGTGTATTGATAACGCGGTTCCTGCTTCCGTAGCCCTCGTCCTGTGCGCCTGTGCTCTGCGGAGCATTACCTCCCTGCTTCTGCTTCTGACCCGGCTTCTGCTGTGCGGCAGCTTTTTCGGGCTTCTTTCCCTTTTGCGCAGGTTTCTCCTCCTTGACCTGTTTGCTCACGGGCTTCTCCTGCTTTTTGCCCTCAGGCTTTGCGGCTGCGGAGCTTTCCTGCTTTGTCTGAGCTGCTTTGCTCTCCTCTGCAGGTGCAGGCTGCTCCTTAACAGGCTCTGCTGCAGGCTCCTGCTCATGCACTGCCGAATTGAAATACTCATCAAAGCTTTCAACGCTTGTCTTCTGTGTAAAATGCTCGAATACTATTTTCAGCTCATCATCGGTAAGTGTCGTGGTGGGCTTTTTAATAACATTCATACGCTCCTTCAACACATCGGCTACATCCTTGTTTGAAAGGTTGAGATCCTTGGCGACCTCGCTGAGCTTATATTTTATCATATACATTCCTCCTGACTGTTTTGTGTACAAAGCGCTCTTATCTTCAAAGCAAATCCGTTATCATTGACGGAAACTATACCTGTTTGTTTTCTTCCGAGGGCGTGACCCGTTTCCTCCATCGGGCAGCCCGAATAAATACATTCTACTCCATACTGCTCCGCAAGTGCGGAAACAGAACGCTTGGATCTGTCCGAAAGCTCCTGTGACAGCACCACGAGTCTGCTCTCGCCTTTTTTCATTGAGGCGGCCGCAGCATCGAAGCCTATCGAGAGCCTGCCTGCTCTTTTGGCTATTCCGAGCAGCGACAGCAGCTTATCATTCATTTCCGTCAATTCCTCCGTTTCATTACGGTCTGCAATATCAGCCCATTGTACCCCGTCTCTGACAGCGATATCTGTCAGCTTTCGCTGTCAGCCTCATCGAGCTCCTGCTCAAGACTTTCATATACATCATCGGGTATCCTGCAGCTAAAGGCTTTTTCAAATCTCCTTGCCTTTCTTGCCTTTGCAAGACAGTCCGCATTTTTGCAAACATACGCTCCTCTGCCCGGCTTTTTGCCTGTCAGATCAACGCTGATACCGCCCTGCTTTATAACCTGCCCGTTTTCGTCCGTTTCATCGGGCGCCTTAACAACCCTTACGAGCTGTCTTTTCTCCTTCATTTCATTGCAGCCGGTACATTTTCTCATAGGCACCTTTTTTTGCTTCATCAGGCTCCCTCCTTTCACGGAACAAGGCTTTTATGCTTATTCCTCGGTCTCTGCCGAAGTCTCCTCAGCCACAGCCTCCCCGGTCGAAGCAGCAGTCTCAGTCACAGGCTCTTCAGCAGCTTCTCCGGTCACAGCAGCCTCGATAACAGGCTCCTCCTCAGCGGTAGTCTTTGGCTCCTCGTCCTCGCCGAAGAAGCCGCTCTCGGGTCTGATATCTATTTTCCAGCCCGTAAGCTTGGCAGCAAGGCGAACATTCTGTCCCTTATTTCCTATTGCAAGAGAAAGCTGACTGTCAGGCACCGTGGCCTTGCACACCCTCTCCACCGTAGGATCTATATCTACCTTTACAACCTCTGCAGGCGAAAGGGCTGCAGAGATAAACTTCACCGGATCCTCGCTGTATTCAACAATATCTATCTTTTCGCCGCCGAGAACATCAACTATAGCTCCTACCCTCTGTCCTCTCTGACCTATGCAGGCGCCCACGGCGTCAACATTTTCGTCACGGCTGAAAACTGCGATCTTTGTTCTCGAGCCCGCCTCTCTGGAGATAGACTTTATCTCCACCGTACCGTCATAGATCTCAGGCACCTCGGACTCAAACAGTCTCTTTACAAGATCAGGATGCGTTCTCGAAATGATAGCCCTCGGCTCTCTGCCGCCCGATCTTATATCCACTATATACACCTTTATCTGAGAGCCTGCCGTAAGCTCCTCGCCATTGATCTGCTCGTTCTTCGGGAGAACAGCTATCGACTTGCCCAAACGCAGGGTAGCACTGCCGGTTTTCGGGTCGATCTGCTCCACTGTTGCGGTAACGATCTCCTTGAGCTTGCTTTGATACTCTGCAAGAGCCTGCCCCTTCTCGCCGTCACGGATCCCCTGTCTTATGATATTTCTCGCCGTCTGAACAGCTATCCTTCCGAAATCCTTCGGGTCGAGCCTTATGCCGACCTTTTCATCAGGCATAGCGGTCGTTCTTATCTTTCTCGCCTCGTCAACACCTATTTCACGGTTCTTGTCCTCGACGATCTCAACAACAGTCTTGTTGAGGAACACCTCAAATATACCCGTATCCGGCTCCATTGTGATGCTCACGTCCTCATTTCCGCCGTAGGTGCTCTTGCAGGCGGTCACGATAGCCTTCTGTATCTGACTTATCATAAAATCAACGGGTATGCCCCTTTCCTTTTCCATAAGGGCAAGAGCCTCAAAAAGCTCTGTGTTTCTGTTATCCTGCGGTTTTTCCGCACTTTTCTTTCTCATAATATAACCTCCGTTAATGCTTTCGGGTTCTGCTTTTTTCAAAGCTCAAAGTCATCCAGTTTAATATATACCGTATCCTTTTTGTTTATAACACCTTCTCTGCCCTCACAGACAATTGTTACGGTATCCCTGTCGTGGGCTGTAAGCGTCCCCTTTATATCACGGATGCCGTTTTCATCGGGACGAATGAGCCTTGCCATAACAGGTGCGCCGAGAAAGGCATCAAAATGCCATGGCTTCACAAGCTCTCTCTCTATCCCCGGCGAGGACACCTCAAGGATATAATTCTGCTCGATAGGATCGAGCTCATCAAGCGGAGCATCGACCGCACGGGTGACGTTCTCACAGTCTTCAATAGACACTCCCCTGTCGCTGTCAATGAATATCCTCAGATACCATAAAGCGCCCTCCTTGAGAAACCTTACATCCCACAGCGTAAGCCCGAGTCCCTCGACAATAGGCTTTACAAGCTCGGTCACAGCATCCACCGTATTCCCCTTATTCTTTTTATTCTGAGCCATATCATTCTCCTGTCCGCAGGGAAAAGCTCCCTGTACTAATGATAAAAGAGCAGGTCGCCCTACTCTTTTGTCAATTACCATATTCATACTACTTCATAATAATAACACAGTATTTTTGATTTTGCAAGTATTACCCCGAATTTTTTGCGAAGAAAACAGGCTGTTTATCGTCATTCGGGTACAATGACCCTGAACAGCTCCTCCGCCAGAAGCCTGTGACTCTCTGCGGAAAGATGCACCCCGTCAGAAGGGTCAGCCCTTACAACATCACCTGCACAGAAGAAAGTGCAGTCCGTCCTTCTTGCAAGTCCGGCATATTTTTCCTTGAGCAGACGGCTCTTTTCTATGCTGCTCTTATCAAAGTCCCCGTCTTCAAAAAGGACGGAGCCTGTGATCTCGGCAGGAGCTATTATCATTATGCGTATATCCGGAGAAAAGGCTCTTATCATTGAAACAAGAACCTCCATCCCCTCGGTTATCATATCGGCGTCCGCAGCGAATTTTGTTTTGCAGTCGTTTGTACCGAGCATTATCATCACAGCATCTACAGGATCATTCTCCCTCAGCATTCTCAGGATAACGCTGCTGCCGTTCCTGTCCGGCGACTTATCATCGTCAAAAACGGTCGTCATACCGTTTATCCCGCCCTCTATGATCTTGTAGCCGTATGGAAAAAGCCTTTCGGCAAGTATGCCCGTCCACCTCACATCAGGCTCATAGCGTCCTCCGATATGAGGTCGGAAGCCGTACGTATTTGAATCTCCGAAGCATAAAATCCTTTTCATTGCTCTCACACGCCTTTATATCTGCGCTTTATTATTCGTCTTCGACTATAATGTCCCCGTCAAGATCATCATACCTGATTATATCTGGATCGATCACCGCCGTGACCGTTTTCCCCTTGAGGGAATCCTTTGCCACCTCCGCTATAAAGCAGACGTAGCCCTTGTCATTGGCGTCCTTCGGCTTCTGAGCCCAGATAATGACCTTGACTGTACCGTTTTCATCTGTTGTGATCTCTGCAAGATCGATCTCATTGCTCTTTGAGTACGGTGTCACCACAACAAGCATGTCCACCGCCTCAAAGTAATCCGCTGTTGCATCAGAGGTCTCCGACTTGAACGAGGAGGGAATGAAATATCCTTCAGCGCCTTCATATTCCTTTGTGAGAGAATATGTAGCGTCGTTATCCTTGATAAATCCGGCAAGCTCGTCCTCAGAGGTAATGACATAAGCTACAGGCTTGTCAAAGCCTGAGCCAAAGCCCTCCGGCGAAAGCACAAGTCCCTGATACTGTGACAGTATTTCATCAGACTCACCCTCAACATCTTCTTCGCCGTCTTCATCTCCCGTATCCTCCTCCCAGCCGCTGAACTGGTCGGGGTCAATGGTGATGTTGCCCTCTTCGTCAATGGAAATACCCTGATCCCCCTCGCCGTCTCCGTCTATATCTATAATAATATCGCTTTCGGGATCCGGAAGCTCAGATCCATCTCCTTCGTTGCTCATCTGAGTCACGGGCGTACTGCTGCCTCTGGAGCTGTTTTCAGCCGATGCGGCGTTCTCACCGCCCTTACTTTCCTCTGAGGTCTTTCCTTCGTCCGAAGCGTTCTTGCTTTCTCCCGAAGCCGCGCTCTGCGCCGAGCTCTGATCAGAGCTGCTGTTTTCGGTTTTCTTTGAGCCGCATCCCGCCGAA
>ONFW01000159.1 GCA_900317215.1 uncultured Eubacteriales bacterium
AAAATTGGACTTCCTATACACACCTGACTGTCTGGTCGGGTGTTTTTCTTTTGTATCCGTTGATTTTTCGATATATGCGGTGTTGCCCTAAATCACGGTGAGTGATGACCTTGATAACGGGAGTATCCACAGCCGAAGAGGTTGTTGATGCAAACGATCTTGACGTCAATATTGTCTTTACCAATCGTTACAGGGCTTCTGATTATGTTCTGCCTAACGCTGGAGTAACAGATATTCGATTCGTTCTGGCAGCCATGCTTTCCGGAATGCTGCTGTTTGGAGCTGTGTACCTCTTAATCAGCAGAAAAAGGAAGACGTAATAATCCAAAATAATCCAAAAAGAGGGATTGCCTGTTAGTTGAACAGGCAATCCCCTTTTTTCAGTATTCCTTGAGCGGGTCGTATCTCACGCCGTTGAAGCGGGTTTCAAAATGCAGGTGTGGACCTGTGGAATAACCCGTAGAGCCGACGTAGCCTATGAGCTGTCCTGCCGAAACAGTCTGTCCGGCGGTCACCGTAACTCCGGAAAGATGCCCGTAAACAGATATCTTTCCTCCTCCGTGATCTATCATGACGTAATTGCCGTAACCGCCTCCGCAGCCGCAGCTTGAAAACTTGCCGTAGTCGTGGTCACATCCGAAATATGTCGAAAATACATAACCGTCATTGCAGGCAACGACCTTTGCTCCGTAAATGCCTCCCTCGGCAATATCAATTGCGCCATGGTTGTTTGAGCCTCTCCATTCGTCAAAGGTCGAGGTCAGGTAGGTGAATCCGGGACAGGGCCAGACATAGCTTCCGTCAGAAGGAGGATTAACTATGATCTGTCCTCCGGAATGTTCCGCCTGCCATTTTCTGTATGCCTCAAGAGCTTTTTTCAGTTCCTTCTGCTTTGCTTCGTTCTCCTTTTTTTCGATCTCAAGCTTTTCCTTTTCGGTAGTCAGTTCATTTATGAGCTTGGTATTTTTATCGAGCAGCTCGTTTATCTTCTTTTTATCGGTCTCGAGCCTGAGCTTTTCGTTCTCTACATCCTCCTTCTGAGACTGCAGGATACGCTTATAGCCGGCGATCTCCTTCATCTGTCCCTTTGCGGAGTTGATGATGTCGCTGTCATACTGCGACATACTTTTCACCATTTCCGTCTTGTCGATAAGGTCTGAAAAGCTCTTTGCTCCGAGTATAAGCTCAAGGGAGGATACATCTCCCGAGGTGTGGAGCTTTCTGAGCCTTATCCTCAGCAAAGAGAGGATATCATCTATTTCCTCTGTTTTTTCGTCCAGAAGTCTCTGATAACGGTTTATTTCCTGGTTCAGCCCGTCTATTTTGTCGTTGGTATTCTTTATGCTGACGCTAAGCTCGCTGATCTCCTTCTGAAGTGCGGTGACCTCGGCTTTTTTATCCTTTATCTGTTTATCCGTAAGCTTGATCTTGTTGTCAAGCTTGGAGTTTTCCTGCTTCAGCTCACTTCTTTCGCTGATGTTTTCCTGAACATCAAAGCTTTCCGGATAGGAAGGCTGCTCAACTGAGGGTATGGAGGTCGTTTCCTGTGGTTCGGATGTCACCTCCGGATCCATGCTGCTCTCGACAGGCTCAGGGTCTTCTTCAGGCTGAGTGCTTTCTGTGTCTATATCCGAAGTATCGGGGCTTTCAACAGGCTCAGGCTCGTCATCGCTTTGTGAGCTATCCTCCTCTGAAGTCTGAAAATCACTGTCCTGGGAGATCTCCTCATCTTCGCTGTTCTCGTCCTCGCTGTCTTTGTCTTCGCTGTATTCAGGGTCTTCACTTACAGGATCATCAAAGTTTTCTTCCTCGCTGACTTCTTCACTGTCTTCTTCAAAGCTTGTTTCGTCCTCGGAGGGTATTTCAGTCGATATCTCCGTTATATCTGAGTTTTCCTCAGGTGTTTCGTCCTCGTCCGCTCCTGCGTGAACAGAGAATGCAGCTATTATAGAAGCGCATAAAAGAATTGCAAGAAGCTTTTTCTTTTTATTTGCCAAGGATAGCTCCTCCTTCCTTGTTAAGATAGCGTATCATGGAGATGATACCTCCCAGCAGACCAATAGCTATACCAATGAGCGACATTGTCAGAAGCGTAGGCAGCCAGATCTGTTCTGCAGACAGGGTAGAGGAGTTTATCATTCCTATAACTCCCGCCGCAGCACTCCTCACGGGTTCATAAAGGGAGATTATGACCGCTGAGGCAATGATGCCCGAAACAAGTCCTATTACCGTTGCCTCAATAATAAAGGGTATCCTGATAAAGGTGTTTGTAGCGCCTACGGACTTCATAATGCTTATCTCAAATCTTCTGGAATACATGGTGATCTTGATAGTGTTCGAGATAATAAATAAGGTGACCACCGCCAGAACGAGCACTACCCACAGTCCTACCACGGTGACAAAATAATTCAGTTTTGTAAGCTTGCCTGCAACATCGCTTCTGTCGCTGACAGTATCCACTCCGTCAAGCCTCTGAATGGCTGCCACAGTCTCATCGTATTCTGAAAGATCACGGAGCTTGAGCTTGTATTCATTCCCGAAAGGGTTTCCCTTACCCTGCATTGCCTCGTAAATATCGTCTCCGAGGGCCTTTTTATAATCCTTGAGAACATCGTCACGGGAGCGGTATTTATAGGATTCCACATTCTTTATCGCTGAAAGCTCAGGGCCGAGCTTGATAGAATTAAGGTCTGACAGCTCAGGCTTCAGATAGACGGTTATCTGGTCATCATCACCGAGAGAAGCAATGATGCTGTTGACATTCACCGATATAAGAGCTGCGGAGCCGGTGATGATGAGGCAGGAAATAAGCACCACAACAGATGCAAGGGACATCATGCGGTTGTTGTATATATTTCTGAAGCCTTCCTTGAAAAGATATAATATGCTTGAAAAGCTCATTGCCCGTCACCGTCCTTTATTTCAATGTCCTCGTCAATGTCCTCGGCGGTGGCCTCGTTCGGCTCCGCCGCTTCCGGCTGTCCGCCGTCTGAGCCTGCCGTGCTTTCCTCTGACAGGTCAATATCTGCTATATTCGCTGCTTCTGAGCTTGGATCCGTGTCGTCTGAGGAAGGGGAGGGCTCTGTGGTCTGATCTTCGTCTCCGGCTTGTTCCGGAGAGCTTTTTTCGGGATTATATCTTGTTGCGATAAAGTGATCGGAGTCCAGCTCTCCTTCGGCGATCCTGATGACTCTTCCGCCGAAGGTCCTGACCAGCTCATGCTCGTGCGTCACCACGATCACGGTAGTGCCTCTTCTGTTTATTGCCACAAGCATTTTCATTATCTCAAACGAAAGCTCCGGGTCGATATTGCCCGTCGGTTCGTCGGCTATCAGTATCTCGGGCTTATTGACAAGAGCTCTTGCAAGGCTGACACGCTGCTGTTCTCCTCCCGAAAGCTCCCTCGGGCGTCTGTTTTCCGTTCCCTCAAGTCCGACTATTTTAAGAACGGCTGCAACTCTCTTTCTGACTGCTTTTTCAGGCTCTCCGATAGCTCTCATCGCAAAGGCTACATTATCAAACACGTTCATTTTGTCAATTAGCCTGAAATCCTGAAAGACGATGCCCATTGTTCTTCTGAGATATGGTATCCTTCCTTTTCTTATCGTCATAAGATCCCTGCCGTTTACGGAGATTTTTCCGAAGCTTGCTTTTTCCTCTCTTATGAGCAGCTTGAGAAAGGTGCTCTTACCGGCGCCCGAGGGACCCACGATAAAAACAAATTCTCCCTTGCTTATATCAAGAGTAATGTTTTTGAGTGCCTCCGTGCCGTTAGGATAGACCTTGGAGACATTTTCAAGATGTATCATTTTTATCCCCCAAATATCAGATTTGTTACAAGAAACGGGCGTAGACTCTGAAGTATATCTGCACATTATAGTATTATACTATAAAACAGCCCTTCCGTCAAACCGATATCTGCAAAAACTTGAAAAATCCGTTTAGTAAATGATTGACAATATATCAAGAAAAACTTATAATAATAAGCGTATAACCGTATTTTCGGAGTTTTCTCTCTATGCGGAAAAATATCAATTAATAAAGGCAGGTTTTCGTAATGAACAGTGATGCAATTCGCAGCGGAGCAAAATGCGCTCCCCAGCGTTCTCTTTTAAGGGCTCTCGGAATGACGGACGAGGAGATCGCAAAGCCCCTTATCGGTATCGTCAGCTCATACAATGAGATTGTACCCGGTCACATGAATATCGACAAGCTTACACAGGCGGTAAAAACCGGCGTAGCTATGGCCGGAGGAAATCCTGTGGTATTTCCCGCAATTGCCGTTTGTGACGGTATAGCAATGGGACATCAGGGAATGAAGTATTCTCTTGTTACCCGTGATCTTATCGCTGACTCTACTGAGGCAATGGCAATAGCTCACGCCTTTGATGCGCTCGTAATGATACCTAACTGTGATAAGAATGTTCCCGGACTTCTCATGGCTGCTGCAAGACTCAATATCCCCACGATCTTTGTAAGCGGCGGTCCGATGCTCGCAGGCAGAGTGAAGGGCTGCAAGACAAGTCTTTCAAGTATGTTTGAGGCAGTAGGCGCTCACTCCTCTGGCAAGATCACAGATGAAGAGCTTGATGAATATGAGAATAAGGTATGTCCCTCCTGCGGCTCCTGCTCAGGCATGTATACAGCAAACTCCATGAACTGTCTCACAGAGGTTCTCGGCATGGGTCTTAAGGGCAATGGCACAATACCCGCAGCATATTCCGAAAGGCTCAGGCTTGCAAAGCATGCAGGCATGAAGATAATGGAGCTGCTTGAAAAGAATATCAGACCCCGTGATATCATGACCGAGGCTGCCTTCCGCAACGCTCTCACAATGGATATGGCGCTGGGCTGCAGCACAAACAGTATGCTCCATTTGCCCGCTATTGCCCACGAATGCGGCATAGAGCTTGACCTTGATATCGCAAACGAGATAAGCTCCCACACCCCGAACCTTTGTCACCTTGCTCCTGCAGGAAGAACATATATGGAGGATCTCAACGAGGCAGGCGGCATATATGCCGTTATGAATGAGATAAACAAGCTCGGGCTGCTTGATACGAGCCTTATCACCTGTACGGGCAAAACAATAGCAGAGAACATAAAGGGCTGTATAAACCTTGATCCTGAAATAATCCGGCCTGTAGATAACCCTTACAGCAAAACCGGCGGCATCGCCGTTCTCAGAGGCAACCTTGCTCCCGATTCATGTGTGGTAAAGCGCTCTGCCGTAGCGCCTGAGATGCTTAAGCACTCGGGTCCTGCAAGGGTATTCGACTGTGAGGAGGACGCAATGGACGCTATCACAAGCGGAAGCATCAACGACGGCGATGTTGTTGTCATACGCTACGAGGGTCCGAAGGGCGGCCCCGGAATGAGAGAAATGCTCAATCCCACCTCTGCAATAATGGGCAGGGGACAGGGAGGCACCGTGGCGCTCATTACTGACGGACGTTTCTCGGGTGCAACAAGAGGAGCTTCGATCGGTCATGTTTCCCCCGAGGCTGCGGTAGGCGGTCCTATCGCTCTTATCAAGGACGGCGATATCATTGATATAGACATTAACGCAAACACCTTGAATGTGCGTCTTACGGACGAAGAGCTTGCCGCAAGGCGCGCTCAGTGGATGCCCAGAGAGCCGAAGATAACAACAGGCTACCTTGCAAGGTACGCTTCGCTCGTAACATCAGGCAACAGGGGCGCTATACTTGAAATAAAAAAATAAGCAGGAAATGATA
Organism: uncultured Eubacteriales bacterium; assembly: GCA_900317215.1. Lineage (GTDB taxonomy): Bacteria > Bacillota > Clostridia > Oscillospirales > Acutalibacteraceae > UBA1213. The sequence continues at coordinate 5,739 of ONFW01000159.1, forward strand.
CTTGAAGCACCGTGTTTCTGCGGTGCTTCATATACATATTCCGACCGATCATGACTTACTGTAAAGGAGACTGAATAATGGGAACACTTGCCTGTAAAATGTGTGCAGCTCCATTGAAAGTAGATGAGAACGGTATTTTTGCAAGATGCATCTACTGTGGTATGACATATACGCTTCCTTTTGAGGATGAAACAGAGGAGGAGCGCATTGTTCGTGCCGAGCCTGTTCTTGAAAGAGCGAGAATGCTTTTGAAGGACGAAAAATATGAGGAGGCTGCCGACTGCTTTGAAAGAGTGCTTGACATAACCCCCTCAAGCGGAGAGGCATATCTCGGCAAGGGACTCGCACAGCTCGGAGTCAGGACTATTGCTGAGCTGCGTCCCATAAGGCGTCAGGCATTGAAGAACTATTATATCAAAAAGGCGCTCATTTTCTGCCGCGGTGATATGAAGTCGGAGATATATGATGTTCTCGGACTAAAGGCAAAGACAAATTGGAAGAACATGCCCATTAATCAGTGGCGAGCAGAGGTCCTGAACATTCGGAAGAGCTTTATCCGTGAACTGAGAAGGCTTTACAGCGATAATGATGAGAGCTATTCTAAGGACGTTGAAAGCATTAAGGATAAGTATTCGGGCGAGTCAGAAAAAATCAGATATCAGCTCGAAAAAATAGAAAAGGAAATAAAGGACGTCAACGAAGGTATGCGGAAGGATCGCACTGTTGATAGCGTTTTGAGATCAGAATCACTGCTTCGCAATCTGAGCAATAGAAAAAGGGAGCTTGAAAAGGAACTGATATCCGTTGACAGCCACCTTAACTCAGAAATTATAAATGCGACAGAGAACTTTTCGGCTGAGAAAACCAGGATATCAGGCGACGTTTTCACAAAGCTTGCAAAGAATTATGAGATACCCGGCTGTGTGCATGACGATAATGAGAGTATAGTAGATAAGGTCTATGACATACTGCTGAGCGAATACGATTTTCTGTCATTAAGCGAGATCATGACCCGCGATCTATGCCGCGGACAGAGCGAACGCAGGGTAGAGGCGGCATTGAAAAAGCTGGTGCTTGACAAGCGTATAATATCATACACCATAGATGATGTAGAATGCTATGCTCCGAGCGATATGGAGGGCATAGAGATAAAATAAGGAGAGCATAGGCTCACGGAGGGAAAAAGATGAGAGAAGCGCAGTGGAAGGACTATGAGCTTATCGACTGCTCCGACGGCGAGCGTCTTGAGCGGTGGGG
>ONFW01000174.1 GCA_900317215.1 uncultured Eubacteriales bacterium
AGCATGCGGGTATTCCAGGGGCTCACGTCAAGACGCTGCAATCTGGTGCAGTTTTCAAACATAGACTTCATATTTGTAGCCGATGAGACGTCAAGACGGCTTACGTCAATGCTCGTGTTCTCATCACTGTTTTCAAGCCAATAGCAGTTCTGGAACATTTTCTCGAAATTATTAACACGGCCGGTATCAAAGCTGCTGAGGTCAACATATTTGAGCTTCTGACAGTTATAGAACATAGCATACATATTATTGACCCGGGAAGTGACAAACGCGGCACCCGGCTCAAAGCGCTCAAGCTTACTGCAGCTATCGAACATAGACTGCATAGTTATAACACTTCTTACGTCGAATTTATCGCCGAAATTTATGCTTTCAAGCGCCCCACAACCACAGAACATTTCCTGCATGGTGGTAACGCAGGTAGGCTCAAAGCTGCTAAGGTCAAGAGTTTTAAGCTTGTTTGCGCTTCTGAACATATTATGCATGTCTCTGACATTTGACACATCAAAGCTTTTCAGATCAATGAACTCCAGGCTCTGACAGTTTTGGAACATATATTGCATATTCTTTACATGTTCGGTATTGAAATTACTGAGGTCCAGTCCTGTTCTTTCAGGCTTGTTGGTAAGCTTGGTGCAGCCGTTGAACATTGATTCCATTGATACGACCTCTGATGTATCCCAGCCGCTGACGTCTATGAATTCAAGCTTGCTGCAGCTGACAAACAAACAATACATACTGGTGACCGATGAGGTATCAAAGCCGCTGACGTCAAGACCTGTTGTATCCTCGTCCTCACCCATTATATTTTCAAGTGAGCTGCAGTTATAAAACATTGAAGACATAGTTGTGACACGAGACGTATTGAAGGAATTGCCGAACTCGATCTTTTTAAGCGCATAACAGTCATAGAACATATACGACATATCTGTTACCTGAGAAGTATCAAATTTATCCTTGGTTCCGTCCTGCCCGTCACCGAGTGTTATCTTCTGAATAGCCTTGCACCCTCTGAACATCTCTTTCATGCTCTTTACCCACGAGGTATCCAGGGTCTTTATGTTGAGATTGACGAGATTGTAGTCATTATAGAACATTTGTGACATATCCTGCATAAGGAAGGTATTTATGCCGGACATATCTATGGTTTTTATGCTAGTGCAATCTTTGAACATCAGGCGGCTTGTGTCGGTAAAATACACAGTTTTTGCATTTGAATACCAGACAATATCGCCTGAGCCCGTGTTGTCCCATGCATAAATATAGTACCTTGTTTTGCCGTCGTCTACCTTTACGGCTTCTCCGTTCTCGATCTTTTCAAAGGCAACGCTGTCGTCCCCTGTAAAGTGGGCAAAGCTCTTCATTGCATTCCTTGCCTTTACACCTGTAAGATCAGCAACAAAGTATGCCGCATTCTCAGAAACATCTGAACTAATGCGTATTACAGGCTCTATATTCTTTTCAAGACGGCTCTGTGTTGTTTCGTTGTCGTCCCACCGCTTGATAACGGTAACAGTTCCGTTAGGACTGTTGGTGATTACAAACCTGCCCTCGTCATTTTTGCTCAGCCCGTCAATGCTTACATTGCCGAGCTTATCAATTGATACAAAATAGCGTGTGTCGTCTAAATTGTAGTTTTCATCAAGCACCTCTGTTTCCTGCAGCCAGTACTCGCCCGAGAACAAGCTGTCAAATAAGATCTGACCATTGCTCTGAGTTGTCTTTTCCACATATACACCTGTGGATTGATTTGTAAGACGGAACACCGCCCGCACCGGATTGCCCGTTGTAGAGCTTTCCTTTTGTATCGTAAAGGAATGGAGAGGTTCATTGTAAATATTGTAGGTGCTGTTGCTGTATTTCAGCGAGTTGTCATCTCCGTCTCCCTCTGTCTTGCTGACGGTGACAAACGCATGACCGTCAGCGTCCACCCTTACATCATAGACCGTCTTGCTGAGTGCGTATTCGGCAGGCGTGTCTATCTCACGCATGGTATATTTGCCCCACTCAATATTCTTGAAAACAACCTTGCCGCTGTCGTCGGCGGTCTGTGTGAAAACTACTCCGTCAACCCTTTCAGGGAAATAATAAGATGTACCCTGAAGCTGGAATTTAGTCCCCGGTATTACCTTTTCGGGGCTGAGCAGGTCACGCTTGTAAAATTCTATATCGGCGTGTACTCTCGGATCATTGGGTATGTCGTAGTATTCTCCATCATTAATAAGCATACCGTTGATCCTTGCACTGCCGCTCTCGTCTATTTCCACAGGAATACCGTGATCTATCGGCAGATAATCGGGAGAGCCTGCACACTCCGAAAGAGTATAGCTTCCCTTTTCAATATTTTTGAATTTCAGTCTGCCCTTGCTGTCGGTCGTAAGGATATTGTCATATCCGTATTCGGTGCCGTAGTCAGAGGTACCGGTGAGCCTGAAGGAGATCCCCTTTATATTCACTGCGGTATCGCTTGAGTCCACCTTGCGGATACCAACATCACCCATTATCTTGAAATGGACCTCAGTATAATCATGATGTATAAAGTGAGCCCTTTCATTATCAAACAGATCAATGACCTTATCATTTACATAGATATTGTTGCAGGCTACAGGATCCTGCTTGCCTGTAGTATCGTTATCGGGCGACTTCATAAGAATATTTATCAATACCGAGTCCTTTTCGCCAAGAATAAAGTCATTTCCGTTCTTATCCTTTCTCAGATCTATAGCAACAGCTCTCGCGCGGGTAACGTCCCCGAAGTCCTCCTCTGTTTTCCATACCTTTTCATTATTTATTATATCACTATCAACATTATGATAGATCCCAATATCAAGGTTATCAACGTCGGAATAGTACACTACCGGAGCTATACCCTTTCCTTTAAGCTGGTTAAGATCTACAGGATCTCTTGAGCTGTCCTTCAAAAGCGTACCGTGCCAATCGCTGTGGACATCATCGTCGGAATAGTTTTCCAGAGAATCATAGATCACGATATCCTTTGCTCTTGTGATAACATTTGTGCTGTAACGTATCTGATACACATATTCTGACGACTGTCTTACATTGGTCTTCTTGGAGAAGTCTGTTGTTAATGTATTATTTACAGCCTTGGTAAGTCCGGTTGTTGCAGAAACGATGAATCGCACTGCGTGACGCTTCTGCTCATAAATAAACAGCCTGCCGCTTCTGTCGGGGTCGAGGCCTGCCATTACCTCTTTATCCCCTATCTCGCCGCCGTCATCGGGATAGCCACCGCCGATCTTATCGTTGCCCGTTTCATACGCTATGGTATTCAGCAGATTTGTACCGTAGTCGAATGCAGCGTCCCATGAATAAGTGGTATTATATGTAAGCAATGCTTTGGTAAACTGGGTTTTTATCTTGATCACAAGCAGGGTGCGGCCTGAGTTTTTATAGTTAGGAACTGAGGATACCTCAAAATCGTTTTCCTCCAGATAGGAGATAGCTCTGAAATCGTCCGTATAGTCTATTCCTATAGCGATCGACTGGAGATCGATCATTGTGCCGATAGGAAGGAGATCGTAAAATACGCCCTCCTCCTGAGGAACATATACTATGCCGTCATTGGTCATGTAATGCTCGTTTATCTGGACCCTCCAGCCTATTGTAGCTATGCGCTTTAGTGCATTGCTTGTTGTAAAGGCTACATCCTTTGCAATTGTCGATTCCTTCTGCACGCCAATAATGTAGTCATGAGCCATTGAATCCACATCGTAGACCACATTGTCATTATCATCGGTTACAGTGAGATTGGATATATTTGTAAGCTTTATCCTGTTGACATTCTCGCTCTGAGCAAGCACATACTCAGATCTGTTTATCCTGTAATATGGAGAAGCACTGATGTCTGTAGAATAGTGTGCATTTGATGCAGTGATCCTGTATGCCGTGCAACCCCTCTTGAAAACGACCTTTGAAGAGGTCATGCTTTCGACATAATTACTGTCGATATTAGCAGTCCTTCCCCTGTACAGATCATACTGAGCTATCTGCACCCAGTCTCCGCCATTGAATTTTCCGTAGAAGGTAAGAATATCATCGGGTTTGTATGTAACTGCCGTTCCGGCAAATGTATTGTGCTCCTCGTCCTTTACGCCGTCCTTCATTCCGACAGAATAAGTGATATATTCTATCTCTGCATCCTTATAGGTCAGTTGGCGCTCGCTTTCATCTATGACCGCCTTGCCTTCGACGATCTTTATATTGTCATTCAGGTAATTAAGCTCGTCAGTCAGCGTTATATTGACCTTTCTCTTGCCGTAGTTTTCAATATTTTCAATATCAGTATCAGGCATGCGTGTATGCGAGAACAGATATGTTGAAGTTCCCACATAGAAACGGATATTTCCGCTGAGATGATCGACGCCGCTGTTTTGTGGCCCGTCCTTGAGATCCTGCAGACCGTAATCCGCTACGGGCCAGTACGTCCACCAATTGCTGTTTCCTCTTTTTTCACTGTGAACATAATCTCCCGGAGCAGTAAACACAGCCGGAGCCGGAGTATAGTGATAAAAATCAGCTCTTGCAAAGCGGCTCACATCATCATCAACATCATCTATCGGGTGAAGGGTAACCGTCTCACGGTTAGTGATCGTATAGGTGCTGAGAGGGCGGTATACTGATTTTGGATGTCTTGTAATTACATAATCTACACGGTAGGAATTGGTGTAATTATTATTCCTTACATTATATCTGACATTATCCGCAGTAAAGGTAGATTCTCCGGAGAAGCGGTAGGCTATTGGCTCGCCCTCTCCCTGTGTTATCTGATCGTCAATTATTATATCGAACGGCTGAGTGCAGTATCCTACCCAGTTTTTTATCTCCCACACTACAAAATAATAATCGTCGGCATTCTCTGGCTTTTCACCCCAGCGGTTCTGCCAATAGCTGTAGGCGTTTATGGTGTTAAGAGAGCGCTTTTCAGTACCGTTCAGACTTACTGACGTGTTAAGTCCAATTCCTCTTTCGGTGCCGCTTTCGGTGTCTATCAGGGAATGATCCTCTTCACCGCTATAAAGGTGGATCTCTGCAGCAAAGTCTTCGGAGATCTTCATATCCTGATATTCAAAGGAGCTTTGAGCGGTTTTATAGCCAAGCTCGATATATCCGGTTTCGGCAGCAGAAAACCTGAGATAGTTGGTAATAACAACCTGATCTCCCTTTATTTCATAATAAAACTTATTAAAGTCATCAAGTATCTCCCCGTCATAGTTCTCAACATCATCTTTTGACGGCACTGATAACTCGATCTCGTCTGCATACTCATCGGCGCGGTTCTTGAGCAGTCTTTTGGGGACGATTACCTCTATCTCGCCGGGCTCAAAGTAATCCTTGCCCGACAACTCAAAGTCAACATAATATATAAACATATGTCCCGGCGCAGTTGTCGTTGCAGTCCATACATAGCTTCCGTCAGTCTGCTTATCCGCAGTTCCTTCATCAAAGCCGACAGTAAATCTTCCGATCTCGACCTGAGGGTCATCATTGGCTCTTGCCCTCATCCCTTGCCCGGCATATATCGGAATACACGAGCAAACTATCATTAATGCAGTTATTAATGATATCAGCTTTTTGAAATTAACCTTTGTTTTTGTCATTTCAGTCATCTGTCCTTTTGTTATCGATCCTGATCGGTCGGAAGCCTGTACTATATGCCTGCAGAATTATATAAAGAAAAAAACAATATGATCCTTCCGCCATATCCTGAGATATCACGGAAGAATTATACTGTTCAGATTTCTCTCTATATATGTTAGATGCCCGAAAACAGCGCAGTTATCCTGCCTGTCTGTTGAATTGTAGACCCTTCTCATCGCCTTGTTAACACCCGCCCTGCGTGCATTTTCGGATAATATAATACTCTTAAATTGTAGCATTAAAAACACAAAAAGCAATACATCACGAATAATTTTCATAAAGAATTAACATATATTCAAATCAACTCAGATATTTCTTTATTACTCATATATGTCATTAATTAAATCTGTTTTTACTGTGATCTGTCTGAGTCTGTCCTCTCTGACTATCCCCGATATCCTTTCAAGAATAAGGTCTGCCTCCTCTTTTTCCCTGACTATGCAGCTATCATCTACAAACGCCTTCCCACTCCACCCTTCATATTCAATCGTCATTACAACAGCCATACTAACAGCCCCTTTCTTTTCATAATTATGTAAAGGTAAAATGAATGTTTACTCGAATCAAAATACCCGCAAACAACATAATGCATCTGTAAAGACAACTACTTTACAATCATTTTAGCGCAAGAATGTAGACAATATATGTAAAGTTATATTCTTTACACTTCTCAATGTACAAGCACCAAATGGTTTTTAGCCTGAAAAGGAGCTGGTCTGATGTCATACTGCATTTATCTGAGAAAATCAAGAGCCGACACGGAGGCTGAGCTGCGAGGTGAGGGTGAAACGCTTGCAAGACACGAAAGAGAGCTGACAGCTTTTGCAAAACAGAAAGGACTTGAAGTAACACAGGTCTACCGTGAGATAATAAGCGGTGAAACGATCTCCGCACGGCCTATGATGCAGCGTTTGTTATCAGAGGTAAGCCAAGGAAAATGGGAAGGGGTCATTGTTATTGACGTTGACAGGCTTGCAAGAGGAAACAGCATGGATCAAGGCATGATCGCCCAGACCTTTCTATACAGTCAGACAAGGATCATCACACCGGCAAAAGTCTATGATCCCTCAAATGAGTTTGACGAGGAATACTTTGAATTCGGGCTTTTCATGAGCCGCCGTGAATATAAAACTATCAACCGTCGCCTTCAAAGAGGAAGAGAAGCCAGTGTCAAAGAGGGAAAATATATCGGAAGCAAAGCCCCTTACGGATATAAGCGCATAAAGCTCAAGGGAGATAAAGGATATACTCTCTCCCCTGTCCCCGAACAGGCTGAGGTGGTCAGATCAATTTTTGAGTGGTATATTGTCGGGCTTATTCAGGCAGACGGAAAAAGAAAAAGGATAGGCACAGCTCTTATAGCACGGGAGCTTAACCTGCGAAGCATAAAATCACCTGACGATAAGGAATGGACACCACAGACTATAAGAGACATACTGATAAATCCGACATTTGCCGGAAAGCTTCGTTGGAAATGGCGCCCTCAGAAAAAGAAAATGATAAACGGGATCATTGTGACTGAGCGCCCGCGATGCAACGATCATCTTTTATATAACGGTTTGCACCCTGCAATAATTGATGAAAGGACATTTAACGCCGCCGCAGAAAGAATGAGTAAAAACAAAGGCAAAACCGTTCCATACTGCAAATCAATGCAAAACCCTCTTGCAGGATTGATGATCTGTGCAAAATGCGGCAGAAAGATGCAAAGACGTCCAAATACAAAGTATCCTGATCTTCTCGTATGCCCTGCTCAGCTCTGCGATAACCATGCTGTATATCTGCATCTGGTAGAAAAGCATTTACTGTATGCTTTGAATAAATGGACAGAGGGTCGTATTATTCATAACACACGCAAGGAGTTGTCTGATAGCACAGAGTTTATCAGCTCCGAGCTCTCAATACTTCAGATAGCCGAAAAAAAACTGAATTCGCAGCTTGAAAAGGCACATGAAGCGTTTGAAACGGAAATATATGATGCAGATACATTTCAATGCAGATACAAGGCAATAAGCCAAAAGCTGTCATATCTGACAGCGAGGAAGCTGCTTCTGCAGAAAAATGCAGTAAAAGAAAGAGAAAAACAACGAATAAGCTCGGGTATGTCAATTGAGAATAAAAAAATTTCCGATGCATATTATTCTATTACTGAAATAAAAGCAAAAAACGATATGCTCAAGGAACTTGTTGACCATATTGATTTCATAAAGAATACGAGAGGACACGGACACGAGGAAGACTTTTTTATCACTATATATCCTAACCTTCCAAGGAACAGCCAAGAATAACATGTGAATCAGCAGGGAACTCACGGTCACTGTTATGTCTGATATGTGCAAAAAAGAACTGCCTGTGTGAAAACAGACAGTTCTGATTATTATAACTCAGCCGTGTGCCGGATTGTATCAGGAAATTGGTTCAAACACAATACCGTGAGCGTTTGCGTAGGCTTCAGCTGCAGAGCCTGACACACCCTTGATCTTCAGTTCGGGATTGCAGTTCGCAAAAATATCACCACCCTCAAAAGTAGTGACGCTTGCAGGAATGGTAATACTTGTGAGAGAATTGCAGCCCTCAAAGGCGCTGAGTCCCAGTGTTTCCATTCCGTCAGGAAGAACGATCTCTTCAAGTGATGTGCAGCCCGCAAAGACATGGTCGCCGATCTCCTCAAGGCTTGCGGGGAGATTTACTGTTGTAAGACAAATGTTGTTGGCAAAGCAGCTGTCAGATATAGATACTACTCCGTCGGGAACGGTAACGCTTGTCAGTCCGGAATTGAGGAACACCTCGCTGGTCAGCTCGGTCAGGCTTTTGCTGAGTCTTACTTCTTTAAGACTTGGTGTATTCTGGAATGCAGCCACCTTGATATTCTTCACTGTATCTGGAATTCTTACCATTTTGATCTCCGCTCCGTCAAAAGCGTTGTTTGCGATCTCAGATACGTTTTTCCCGTCTAT
>ONFW01000012.1 GCA_900317215.1 uncultured Eubacteriales bacterium
ATAATGATACAGATCTATTAGAGTTTTCTGTTGACAAAGAATCGAGAGCAATCCGCAAAATAGTTTTAACTCTTAGTCAGCATTATGCAATTTCACAATCAAAAGTAATCGTACCCTCAGACTGTGTGATTGGTTCGATTAATATGTTGGTAAACAGTCATATTGATTGTTCTACTTTTTTAACAACAGTTCACACAAACGGAATAGCTATAAAGTTATCTGATCAAAAAGCTCTTAAGAATTACCGAATGGATAAAGTTATATTATCATTAGACGAATACGACAATATTACTCAGGTTATTATTTTAGACTTGAGCCCGAACAATATCTCTCATACGATACAGGAACTGGAATATGGCTGTTGATTATCAATAAGGTCTCATTCACTTTTAAACTCCTCTCCGACAAAGCATAATGCCTTGCCGGAGAGATTTATATTTTGTATCAACATCTTTTCAGCAGCGTCAGCAGTGTGTTATAATATAATCATCGTTAGTGCGGTAAATCGGTATTTAAAAAGAGTAAATATTTGGCTCATGCTTTGACCCTTGTTTGCGCTTTTTAAAAGAATAATTATATAGGAGAATGATAGATGATAGATATTAAAGATCTGACAAATAGTGAGTTCCGGGGAAATATACTGATCGTTCAAAATGATAAAACTTTGTTTGAATACAGTAACGGATATTCCGATCTTGCAAACAGGATACCGAATACATTTGACACAAGATTTGCAACTGCTTCTATGGGAAAGACATTTGTGGCTGTAGGAATACTGCAGCTTATTGAGCAGGGAAAGCTGAACTTCGATGATACGTTGGGAAAACTGCTTGACTTAGACCTGAAAAACATCGATCCTGATGTGACAGTGGAGCAGCTTCTTACACATACATCGGGTGTTCCGGATTATTTTGACGAAACAGTCATGAATGATTATGAGGAATTGTGGATTGATTATCCAAGCTATAAAATCAGGCACAATAGTGATCTGATCCCATTGTTCATAGACAAGCCAATGATGTATCTTAAGGGTGAGAGGTTTCAATACAACAATACGGGATATGTGCTGCTCGCAATGATAATTGAAAAAATAAGCGGAACGGACTTTGATACGTTCCTGAAGGAAAGGATTTTTGATGTATGCAATATGAAATCGACCGGTTATTTTGAACTGGACAGGCTTCCGGCAAAGTGTGCAAACAATTACATCTACTGCGATGATACGGGTGATTACCGCACAAATATTTTTTCCGTAGGTGCTAAAGGAACAGGCGACGGCGGCGCCTTTGTAACTGTCCGTGATCTTTTTGCTTTTTGGAAAGGACTTCTTGAGGGTAAGCTTCTTTCCAAAAAGATGGTTAAGAGAATGCTCTCAAAGCAAAGCGGAGACGGTCACGATCCGGAAGAGGGCTTTTACGGTTACGGCGTTTGGATCATTGATAACCCAAACGGCAGAGATTATGCGTATATGCAGGGACTTGATCCGGGGGTAAGTGTTATTGCCGAATATAATCCCAATAATGACATAATTTCAATTATGGTAAGTAATTACGGTGACAATGTGTGGTCTATGATGCGTAATGTAAGGAAAGCTTATTATTGATATTTTGTTCATTGGGCAAAGTAATAAAATCAGTTTTATCTTAGTATCAACATTTAAAAGGGCTGTCAGACGACAGTCCTTTTTTTCGTCTGCAAGTGAATTATTATCTCGCCGTGTTTCATCATATCCCCCGAATCCGTAAACAAGCTGTCAACATCAGTTCGGTATACTAAAAGCAGAAAAATAAAGCAGAAACCGAAAGGAGCTTCACCATGAAAAAGCTATTCTCAACCAAAAACAATAAATCATCAAAAGGAGAGATCACTATGAAAAAGACAAGCATCTCGTATGTATCCGTCTATTATCTCACCCTCAGCGTCGTAAATAGTGTACCTCACATTTTTGGAAACAATATCCATTGTGATCGAATGGTTGGCTCTGACCTCCTTGCTGAAATGTCCTTTGAACACAGCTTTTTCAAAACGCTCATTTATCGGCTTGCTGTTATCAATAGGCCTCCATTCTCCTCCGTCAATGGAATATTCACCCTCAAGCATGGCGGTAGACTGTATGCTGTAGTCAATACGCTCAAAGGCTCTCACATTATGCCATACTGTCCATCCGAGCAGCACGAGGATCCCAAAGGATATCGCAGCTATCCAGATCCTGCCTGTTTTTATTCTTCGTTTCATCTGTCAGCCCCCAAATCTTATCAAAGCATATTTCAGCCACATGCAAGGCTTGTTGTTTCCGTATCGATTATATCATAGATCGCAGATTTTCTCCAATTTGATACGATCAATTGGTCAACACCTTATTTACCAAAGCATCTGCGGATAGCCATGTATTTTCGGAAGTCTTATTCCGATCAATAATAATACAGCAAATTCAGAACAGTATCAGATTACAGGTTTGTCGAAAGTACTACTCAAAATTATAGCTGAAAAGGGCTGCTTTGAGACAAGTTTTTTGAAGCTGTTTTTCCTTTTATGTTTTTCCTTTTATTATGTTTTGTCTTGCAAAAACATGAAACTCGTGATATAATATAGTTCATGGCTACTATATGAGATAAATAAGGATAAACAGCTTTTCTTTTTGACTTTCAATTCATTTAAGAATCCGGAGCCTGACGACGTTTTTCCGGAGCAGCAATTAAATACATGATAAGTTCAGATCCTACGGTCTGATCTTTATAGATTTGCGGGTATGGCGGAATTGGCAGACGCACAAGATTTAGGTTCTTGCGGAGAGATCCGTGCAGGTTCAAGTCCTGTTACCCGCATTTATTCATGACCGCAAGGAACGATTCATAATGATTGCTCCCTGCGGTCTCTTTTATACAGTTCATATCCGCACAGGTATTACATTAAAACAAAATAGAGATTTCAAGGCAGATCTGACAAGGAAAGGAAGAACAAAAATGAAGCTGGTGCTGACTGACGCTCAGACAGTCGTTGACGGAAATGTGAACTCGGAATGTCTTAAGGGATTCGGAGAGGTAAAGGAATACGGGCTGCTCTCCTATGAGGAGGTCGCTGAGGCTGTCAGAGACGCCGATATAATTCTCTGCAACAAGACCATTCTTGACGGTCATAGTTTGCGCTATGCGGATAAGCTGCGCTATATCGGTCTTTTCGCTACAGGATACAACAATATCGATATACCCTTCTGCAGAGAACACGGCATAACCGTATGCAACGCAGGCTCTTACTCAACAAATGCGGTGGCTCAGCATACCATTGCGCTGATCCTGGAGCATTACAGCAGGACGGCTCAGTATAATGACTTCGTGCAGCAGGGCAGGTGGAAAACAAGTCCCACCTTCTCCCCCTTTGTCTTTCCTCAGAGCGAGCTTGCGGGAAAGATCCTCGGGATAGTCGGGCTGGGAGCTATCGGAAAAGCTGTTGCTAAAATCGCCCTCGCCTTTGAAATGCAGGTCATCGCATACAGCAGAAGCCCCAAAAGCATAGACGGAGTAAAGGAAGTCAGTTTTGAGGAGCTTCTCAGACAAAGCGACATTGTAACGGCGCATTGTCCGCTTAATAAGGACTCGGAAAAAATGTTCAACAGGAACAGCTTTGGAATGATGAAAAACGGGGCTCTTTTCATAAACACCGCAAGGGGCGGCATTATGGATGAGCAGGCTCTTTATGAGGCTCTTCAGAGCGGAAAGCTCTCAGGAGCAGGAATAGATACGCTGAGCACCGAGCCCATGACAGAGGATTGTATACTTATGAAGGCTCCGAACTGCATAATCACTCCCCATGTGGCTTGGGCGCCAATAGAAACGAGGAGAAGACTAATGGAGATAGTGTACAATAACATAAAAAGCTATCTCAGCGGAAAACCCGAAAATGTTGTAAGCTGACAGGAAAATGTGACACTCATGAAAGAGGGCAGGAACAATGAGCATTATCAAAACCGGAAGAATGATCCTCAGACCCTTTGAACAAGGCGATGCGGAGGCCATGTTCCGAAACTGGACAAGTGACGAGGAGGTCGCAAGATACTGCAGGTGGTACAGGCACAAGGACATTAAGAGCACAAGATTTCTTCTGCACAGCTATCTTCAGGATATCGAGAACGGATCTGAATATCGCTGGGGGATAACTCTCAGGGACGGCAGTGAGCAGGGCTATGCGGAGAACGAGGTCGTAGGCGCTGTTGAAGTTGTAGATACAAGGGACAACGGGAGCACTGCGGAGCTTGGCTATGTCATAACAAGGGCGCTGTGGAGCAGAGGCTATATGACCGAGGCTGTAAAGGCCGTGATAGACGAGCTTTTCAGATGCGGCTTTAAAAGGATCATTGCAAGACATCATTATGATAATCCTGCATCCGGCAGGGTAATGGAAAAGTGCGGGATGCACCGCACGGGAATGGAAAAGGCTGAAAGGAAATTCGACAGCGGAGAGCTGTGCGATGTTATTGTATATTCTATCGAAAGACCTTAAGCAGCAGGCGGTTCAGCAGAGCCGCCTGCTTTTTATATTTGATCCTTGAGGCCTCAGTCCTACAAGTCTCCTGCAAGCCTTTGATTTCTTATTCACGGAAAGCTAACTCATTCAAAAGCCTCAGGCACTGCACCGGGAGCGGTTGAAATATTCCTCGGGATAAGGTATAATAAGATATATTAAACTAATGCTAAGGAAGAATAAAAATGAAACTAAGTGAACTAAAAACAGGACAGACTGCTGTAGTTGACGCCGTGGGCGGTGAAGGAAGCCTGAGACAACACTTTCTTGATATGGGAGTTATTCCCGGGGCTGAGATGACTCTTGTAAAGCTTGCCCCAATGGGCGACCCGATGCAGCTTAGGCTGCACGGATATGAGCTTTCGTTCAGGCTGGAGGACGCCCAAAGGATAGATGTCACCCTGTGCGAAGAAAAAAAAGAAAACAAGCAGAGGATAAAAAAAGCCTCTCCTCATCATCCAGGGCTTGGCGAGGGCGGAAAATATCATCCAAAGGGCAGCGGCGACCCTCTCCCCGATGACGAGGTTCTGACCTTTGCGCTGGTCGGCAATCAGAACAGCGGAAAAACCACTCTGTTCAACAGACTGACAGGCTCGAATCAGCATGTCGGCAACTTTCCGGGAGTGACAGTTGACCGCAAGGACGGGGTTATAAAGGGCTTTCCAAAAACAAAAATAACCGATCTCCCGGGAATTTATTCAATGTCCCCTTACTCTGACGAGGAAATAGTCTCTCGAAATTTTGTGCTTGACGAAAAGCCCCATGCCATAATTAATATTGTTGACGCTACTAATATCGAAAGAAACCTCTACCTCACTATGCAGCTCCTTGAAATGGACATTCCCATGGTCGTGGCGCTGAATATCATGGACGAGGTCACTGCAAATGGAGGCTCAGTGGACATCAATTCCCTTGAAACTCTGCTCGGCGTGCCTGTAGTACCGATCTCAGCAGCGAAAAATCAGGGCGTAGACGAGCTGATTAAGCATGCCGTTCATGTTGCACATTATCAGGAAAGACCCGGCAGGCAGGATTTCTGCAGCTCTCAGGACAGAGGCGGCGCAGTTCACAGATGCCTGCACGCAGTTATCCACCTTATCGAAGGCAAGGCGAAAAAAGCGGGGCTTCCCATGCGCTTTGCCGCAAGCAAGCTTGTTGAGGGCGATGCACTCATTCTTGAAAGACTCGGGCTGAGCGAGCATGAAAAAACCATGCTTGAAAATATAATCCAGGAAATGGAGCTTGAATGTGGGCTTGACCGAAATGCAACAATAGCGGATATGAGGTTTTCTTTTATAGGCAGAGTATGCTCACAGACCGTGGTCAAGCCTGCCGAGAGCCGTGAGCATAAGAGGAGCCGTGCAATAGACAGGATCCTGACCGGAAGATTTACAGCTATCCCTATGTTCATTCTGATAATGCTGCTGATATTCTGGCTAACCTTTGATGTGATAGGAGGCAATCTGCAGGGACTTACAGAATCCGGACTTGAGGCGATATCCGACAGTCTCAGAGGGTGGATGGAGGCGTCGGAGGTCAATGCGGTGCTTACGGGTCTTATAATAGACGGAATACTTGAGGGCGTTGGCAGCGTGCTTACCTTTCTTCCGATAATCATTGTTCTATTTCTGTTTTTGTCCCTGCTTGAGGACAGCGGATATCTCGCAAGAGTAGCATTCTTTATGGATAAGCTGCTCCGAAAGATCGGTCTTTCAGGCAGGAGCATCGTGCCTTTGCTGATAGGCTTTGGCTGTACCGTGCCTGCGGTCATGTCAACAAGGATCCTCCCAAGCGAAAGAGACAGAAAAATGACTATCCTGCTGACGCCATTCATGAGCTGCTCGGCAAAGCTGCCTATCTACGCCTTTTTCGTTAATACCTTCTTTCCTGAGTATAAGGGACTGATAATGATCGGGCTTTATCTGCTGAGCATAGTGATCGGCATAATTATTTCCCTTATCTATAAAAAGACGATCTTCAAGGGCGAGCCGGTCCCCTTTGTCATGGAGCTGCCGAACTACCGTATGCCGGGGTTAATGAACGTGCTGAGACTGCTCTGGGACAAAGCAAAGGATTTTCTGCAGAGAGCCTTTACGGTGATCTTCATTTCAACAATAGTCGTGTGGTTCCTGAAAAACTTCGACTATCAGCTCAACATGGTCGAGAACACAGGCGACAGCATACTCGCAATGATATCGGGCTGGATAGCTCCCCTGTTTGCTCCCATAGGCATGAACGACTGGCGCATAGTGACCCCGCTGATAACGGGCTTCTTAGCCAAGGAGAGCGTTGTTTCCACGCTGGGCATTGTTTACGGCGACGGAATTCTCACCTCAATGACGGCGCTCACAGCGGTCTCTATGCTTACTTTCAGCCTGCTATATACTCCCTGTGTTGCTGCAATAGCCTCTATAAGACGTGAGCTTGGCAGAAAATGGGCTTTTGCAGTGGTCGTGTGGCAATGTGCAGTTGCATGGGCTGCTTCGCTTGCGGCATATCTGATATGCATGGCGTGCGGTATGCGCTGAAGAAAGGAGCCTGTTATGAATCCCACAGAAATAATACTTACGGTTATCTTAGCCGCAGCGGTAATTGCGGTGATCGCAGTCATGATAATTCGTAAACGAAAGGGCAAGTCGTCCTGCTCCTGCGGCTGTGAGGGCTGCCCGTCACGCTCAGCATGCCATTCCTCCAAAAAAACAAAGAAATAGCTTTCACAGCACTCACCCGCCTCGCAGACCATAAAGATCCGCTGTGTGACCGCACGGAATGGATTTTAACGCAGCAGCTTTTTCTCCGTCATGACCTTTTGCGAGAAGGTATACAAGCTTATGAAGTGAACAAGGGCGCAAATCGGATCCAGCGACACTCTGAAGCTTTCACATTTTTGTTGACTTTTTATACCTGCATGGTATAATATAAATATAAATATTCACTTTTTTTAGAATACTATTATATAATATCAACACATTCAAGTTTTTACATCAACGGAAAGGAAGTGTTTTTATGAAAAAGAAGCTGACCGCACTGCTGCTGACTGCCGTGCTTGCGGCAGGCATGACAGCCTGCACAGCCACAGGCAACGGCTCATCTCCGAACAAACAAAACAGCGCCCCCGCAGAAAGCTCCTCGAAACCCGAAATACGGGTAAAGACAGTAGATGAAATAAAGGCGGAAATGAAGGAGGAGGCTGCTGCAAACGACGGGAGAATCGTTCTGAGGGTGTGGACAAATTACGAAGAAGAGGACGTATATCAGAAATTGGCGGACGAATTTACCGAGATATACGGCGATCCCTCATATGAAATAAAAATAGGCATAGAAGAGGTTCCCCCCGAAAATGCGGCTTATCGTATGGAAAAATTTCCTAAAGCTTACCCCGATGTCTTTAAAACAGACACAGAGCATTATTCCCAGTTTATCAAGGAGGGCAAGCTGAAAGAGATAGACAGCGCATATTACGGTGATATTTCAGAGGTGTTTACAGAGCAAGCAGTGCAGGAGTTGACCAAAGACGGCGTTATTTATGCATATCCTGCATGCTACTACACCCTGATTCTCTTATATAACAAGAATATTTACACCGACCCCCAAGACATTGAAAGCCTTGACAGCCTTATTGCCAAAGCCCATGAAAATGGTAAGAAATTTTTCTTTTCCCTTGATAATCTCTACTATTCAACATCGCTTTTCTTTGCCGCAGGAATGGATATAAAACACATGGACGACAACCAGACGGCGGATTTCACGTCAGAAGAAGCTTTTGAGGGCTTTAAGTCTATCAGATACTACTGCGAGATGATCGGCAACGGCTTTAGCACAGAAGCGGAAACGAATCATTTCTCTGCCTCTTTAGCCTTACTGTACCGCGATCAGAATGATGCTGTAGCAGGTGTTATAAGCTACAACTGGCCTGTAATGATAACTGCAAAAAGACGTCACCTGTTAGACGACGGACATATAGGCATAGCCAAGCTCCCCACAGCGCTTATAAACGGCAGTCAAAAGCAGCTTGAGCCTTTTGGCACTATGCTCTGCTACGCTGTCAGCAGCACAACAAAGTATCCTGCATCAGCCCAGGCATTTGCAGCATATATTTCAAGCGAGAAAAGCCTTACGACCCTATCTGAAGATATCTATGACTCCGTTCCTCTGAAAACCAATAGTTCACAGGAGCTTGCAGCGATAAACGAACAGCTCCCTTTTACACATCTTCGCTCTGAAACGGCAGGATCAGAAAATTGGTTATACGCCGCTTCAGACGTTGCCAAGCACCTTATTGAAAAAAAGGGCGCAGTTACCGACGAGGAGCTGAAGGAGGATATCCGTACTACCATAAAACCGATTACATAACGATACTAAGCAGCCTGAATATGCAAATAAGGCACGGTGATCTCTCTGATCTCCGTGCCTTTGCTAATGTTATTTAAGTTCCCGCTCTTATTCCTCGGGGGCGTCCTTTTCAAAGCCGCAGCCCTCCGCTGAGCAAAACAGCTTTGGCTTCTTTCCCTTTTTATAGAAAAGAATGCTGCCGCACTGGGGACATTTCTCCTCCGTGGGCTTGTTCCATGAGACGAAGTCGCAGTTTGGATAATTCGAGCAGCCGTAGAACTCTCTGCCCTTCTTCGTCTTTTTAACAATAACGTCACCGCCGCATTTCGGGCAGGCAACACCTATCTTATTCACGATCTTGACTATGTTCTTACATTCGGGATATCCCGAGCAGGCTATGAACTTTCCGAACCTGCCGAACTTCACGACCATGGGCTTGCCGCATTTATCGCAGATGAGGTCGGTCTTATCCTCCTCAAGCTCGATCTTGACGCCCTTCATTTCTTCCTTGGCTTCCTTGAGGGTCTTGTCGAAATCTCCGTAAAAATCTGTCAGAAGCTCTACCCAGCCGCATTCGCCCTCCTCAACGGTATCAAGATCCTGCTCCATTTGAGCAGTGAACTTTACATTCACTATCTTTGGAAAGCGCTCCTCCATGAGCTTTGTCGTGACCTCTCCCAGCTCCGTCGGAAAAAGCGTTTTGCCCTCTCTATTGACATATCCCCTTGAGGTTATCGTAGAAATAGTTGCCGCATAGGTAGACGGTCTGCCAATGCCGTATTCCTCCATTGCCTTGATGAGAGAGGCTTCGGTATATCTTGCAGGCGGCTGTGTAAAATGCTGATTTGGAAGCATTTCCTTTATCCTCAGCGGCATATCCTTTTCCAGCGGCGGCAGCTCGGATTCCTTCTCCTCCTCACCGTTATCGGTGCTTTCCACATAAAGAGCAGTATATCCGTCAAAATCCACCCTGTAGCCCGACGCCTTGAAGATATATCCTCCCACGTTGATATCCGCCTGAGTGGTCTTTTGAATACATTCAGCCATTTGACAAGCTATAAAGCGCTCCCAGATGAGCTTGTACAGCTTATACTGGTCGCCGGTAAGACTGGACTTCACCCTTGCCGGCTCAAGCTCCGCCATGGTTGGTCTTATAGCCTCGTGACCGTCCTGAGCATTCGAGCGGGATTTGAAATGACGGGGTCCACCTTCGGGAAGGTATCTTTCGCCCCACTTTTCTCTAATAAAGTCCTGAGCTGCTGCAAGAGCGTCCTCGGATAGTCTGAGGGAGTCGGTTCTCATATAGGTGATAAGACCCACAGCGCCCATTCCCTCTATCTCAACGCCCTCATAAAGCTCCTGAGCGACCTTCATCGTGCGCTTTGACTGGAAGCCCAGCTTTCTTGAAGCCTCCTGCTGCAGCGTTGAGGTTATGAACGGAGGCGCAGGCTGACGCTTTCTTGTACCGTGCCTGAGCTTTTCTACGAAGGGCTGAGCATCCTTCATGGCCTCAAGAAGCTGCTGAGCCTGTTCGCCTGTTTCTATCTTGATCTTTCCCTGCTCATTTCCATATAATGAGGCAGAAAACGCCTTGCGGCTGCCCTTGGGAATAAATTTAGCGTCAATGCTCCAATACTCCTCGGGCTTGAAGGCTCTTATCTTATTTTCTCTGTCAACGACTATCCTTACGGCAACGGACTGCACCCTGCCTGCAGAAAGCCCTCTGCGTATTTTCTGAGAAAGGAACGGACTGAGCTTGTAGCCCACAAGTCTGTCAAGTATCCTTCTTGCCTGCTGAGCGTTAACAAGGTCGATATCTATCTGTCTCGGAGCAGCCATTCCGTTCTTAACGCCCGTTTTGGTTATCTCGTTGAAGGTGACCCTGTTGGTGTCCTCAAGATCGAGCCCCAGAAGATAGGCAAGATGCCACGAAATAGCCTCTCCCTCTCTATCGGGGTCGGTCGCCAGATAAACATAATCGCTTTTTTTAGCAAGCTTTACAAGATCCTCGGCAAGCTTTTCCTTGCCCTTTATGACCTCATATTTCGGTGTGAATCTCTTTTTGATATCCACACTGAGTCTGTTCGGGTTGAGGTCCCTGATGTGTCCCATTGAAGCGACGACCTCATAATCCGAGCCGAGATATTTTTTTATAGTTTTTGCCTTTGCAGGCGACTCAACTATCACAAGCTTTGACATAGGCTTCCTCCGAAAATCTGATCATTATTGGCGAGCTGCAGACTATCAGCGCGGTCAGCGCTCCTTTCTTCTGTAGCTTCCGATGCCGCATGGTTCTATATAGCCGAAGAGCTCCAGCTCAGTCAGCGCAGAAAGCACCTTTCTGATCTCTTCTCCCAGCTCACGGGATATCGTATCCGCATCCATTGGCGTCCCCGATATCGTATCATACACCGATTTAGCGGTCGTTGTCAACATATCTGATATATTATTATCGATTTTTTCTTTGTGCAAGCTCTGAGGCAGTGTTTTTTCGTTGATTTTTTCTATTATTTCAGGAGCTTTCTCCTCGATCTCATTTTTTGAGCTGATTCTTGCAGGCTTATCTTCGGCAGCTTTTTTCTGTTTGTACAGCGCAGACCTTCTCGGCATAGTCCTTATCGCCCTGAAACATCTTTTTTTCTTTTCGGGCGGATCCTCCTGAGGTATATCATGAGGGTTTCCTAAAACCTCCCAGGGCTGAGTGCATCTTATCAGCTCAACCTCGCCGGCATTCAAAAAGCCGGCGTGCACGTCCTTACAGGCGCCTGTATACCATTTTAGTATATCCTTATAGCTCACCGCTGCAAGAGCGCCTGCAGTAAGCAACATATTTGAGCCGAGAGACTTTGGATTATCAAGGCTTCCCGGAACGGCAAAGATCCTTTTTGAAAGCTCCGCCGCCCTTGCCGCCGTTATCAGAGAGCCGCTGCCCAAGCCTCCCTCTACAACAATACAGCAGTCCGAAAGCGCCGCTATGAGCCTGTTGCGGAACGGAAAGGAGTTTTCAGCCGGCATAGAGTCGGGTGCGTACTCCGTTATCAAAGCTCCGTGCTTTGCTATCTCTCTGCGCAGCCCTGAATTTTCCATGTTATAAAAGGCATTTGTACCGCAGCCGAGAACGCAAATGGTCTTTCCTCCCGCCTGAAGAGCCCCTTTATGCGCCTGAGTATCTATACCATGAGCCCCTCCGCTTATAACGAGAACATTATTTTTTGTAAGATCATATGAAAGCTCAAAGGCTGTCTGTCTGCCGACCATTGTAGCTTGTCTTGTGCCGACTATACCTGCACAGATACCGTTGTGTCGGGGCAGCTCTCCCTTTATATATATCATAAACGGCGGAAATGAAAGCTCCCTGAAGCACCCCGGGTATTGGTCCGAATATGCGTCTATCATACGGTTCCCGAGCTGCAGCGCTCTCTCATATACACGCTTTGCCAGATCTATATTTTTTTTGCGCATAAGCCTGCTGATATCCGCATTTGA